>NZ_LOSX01000081.1:0-1858 GCF_001521985.1 Burkholderia sp. RF4-BP95
GATGGAAGGATGATGCGCGCGCTGCCGGCGACGATTGGGATAAAGCCCAGGCTGCACAGTTGATGGCCGGTGGCGGGATCGAGGGTGCGGCTCGACAAATGCTCGCCGGCATGATCACGCAGTATCAGGCGACGATGGATCAGCTCGACGCCGATACCGTGATGAAACCGGCCGATAAGGTCGCCATGCTGGCCAGCCTCGCCGACGCATACAACAAGACGATCAACGCATCCAAACGTGTGCTTCCGGAGACGAATGAACTCGCAGTCGCAATGGGCGTCGTGCAGCGACTTGCCGCGTTCGTGAAAGAGCGCTACCCGAGTCACGTGGAAGCGTTCGCGGAGATTCTGGTGCCGTTCGGTGAAGAACTGAGCGCCGCCTACGGATAGGAGTTGCCATGATCATCAAACTGGACCGCTATCGCGCGGTGAATACGGATCATATCGTCTCGGCCACCATCGACACGTATGGCGACACTTACCTCGACGTCGCGCTGATGACGGGCGAAATGATCCGAGTGAAACATACGCCCCATTGCTTCGATGGCGCTGACGTCTACAAGCTGTTTGACCGCATCACGGCCGCGCAGGAATGACATGGCGCAGAAGTTCACTGAGAAGGATTTCCACAAGGAAATCGCGGAGCTACAAGCGGAGTTGCGGCGTGACATCGAGGCCCATGCAACGGGCCTCGATCCGTCGCCGACCGCGCGGCTGGAACGCCGTCGACGCGTGCTCGTCGACGGCGATTACCAGTTCTTCGCGTACACGTATTTCCCACATCACATTCGCGGCACGCCGTCGTTGTTCCAGGCGCACTTCTGCGGGCGATTTCCGAAGCTGCTACGCCAGCTCGGCGGCACGCGCGAGTGGTGGGTCGCGCCACGCGGCGAAGCGAAGTCGTCCATGTGCACGAAGATCGGCCCTGTCTACATCATCGTGCAGGGTCTCTTGCAGCGTGAGGAAATCCGGCGCGAGGTCGGATGGACGGACGCGCTCCTCGCGTTCCTCGACTACATCATCCTGCTCGGCGCTGAAACATCACTGCCGACCAAGCTGCTCGAAGTGGTTAAAACGGAGCTGACCGCTAACGCGGCGCTTCAGCTCGACTTCCCGGAAGTGTGTGGCAAGGGGCCTACATGGAAGGTCGGCGAGTTCGTCACGAAGAACGGCGTCAAGGTAGAACCGTTCGGTGCTGAACAGGCGATTCGCGGCACGTTCCACGGCGCGAGCCGACCGAAGGTGCTGATGGGCGATGACCTGATCACCGACTCCGAGGCGAAGAGTCCGACCGAACGTCAGAATCGCTGGACGTGGCTGGAAAAGGCCATCGACTACCTCGGCCCGCCGGACGGTAGCGTGAAGTACATCGGCGTCGGCACGGTGCTCGACAAGGATGACCCGATCTCGCGCGCGAAGCGCACGATCGGCCACGTCGTCCATCACTTCCGCGCGATCGCGCAGATGCCGAAGAACATGGATTTGTGGCAACAGTGCGAAGCGCTGATGCTCAATGACGACAAGCCGGCGATTGAGGCGGCCGCGCAACGCGGCGAGGCGATCGCCGACACCGAGCTGCCGTCGTACCGGTTCTACCTGGAGCACCAGGCCGAGATGGACGCTGGCGCCGTCACGTCCTGGCCGTCCGTGCGCACGCTGTTCTACCTGATGCGGCAGCGCGCGAAATCGCCGCGTGCGTTCGCGACCGAGATGCAGGGTGATCCGCGCACCGAAGAAGACAAGGTGTTCGGCCACATCACGTTTTGGGTGCAGCGATTGCAGTCCTGGTTGATGTTTGGTGCGTGCGATCCGTCGATGGGCCAAGGCAGGAAGTCGGACCCGTCCGCGATCCTGGTCGG
>NZ_LOSX01000082.1:0-18241 GCF_001521985.1 Burkholderia sp. RF4-BP95
CCGTCGCATAGTCCACGTTGTAAAAATCGTAGATATACAGAAACCGGAAGAACACCTCCGCCTCGTCCAGACGCCCCCGCTGATAGAATCGATACGCATAGGCATAGATGCCATCCATCAAGTCCTGGGAGTACCCTGCATATCCTTGATGGTCACGCCAGCCTGAATTGCCTCAAGCATTGACGGCGTCATCTCTTCCAATTCAAATACATCGGAGTCACGCGTTTTTTGGGCCAGACCACATCCTCATACCGGTCAATGGTTAGCCAATCGATGCGGCGATGCAACACGATTCACTGTACGCTCCGCCCCACGGAACAACTTTCAAAAATCATGCGAAATACAATTGTTTGATTTGTCAACCCTCTGCGACATCCGGACGCACACGCTCGTCTGCGCTATCGTCCGGCACCACGTCCGGCAGGTTCGCGCGCTCCACCTCCCGCAACCACTTCAATACCTCGAATACTGGGGCCGACCTGAAAAATGGAAGTCAACGTTTCGTAAAATCGAGAAACGTTGGCTTGGATGAATCGAATTCCAAGGGCGGTCTATACGAAGGAGCTTCGCGACGAAGCGGTCAAGCTGGCGTTGACTGAGGGTGTTGGGGGTATCGGAAGCTTCCCGGCGGTTGTCGATTTCAACCAAGACGCTGGCAAACTGGGTACGCGCGGCGAAGGCCGGCAAGCTGAAAGATGTCGGTCGGCACCAGAAGCCACTGACAGAAGTGGAGGTCGAGCTGGCGCGGGCCAAGCGCGAACTGGCCGAGGTCAAAATGGAGCGCGATCGGCTAAAACGTCGAACCTGAATAATCTTGGATCGTATATGCGGCTCGCAGCCCTAATTTCGGCGCTCCACCGTTGCGTGCAACAGCGCCCGCACGTCACCGTGATCGGCGCGGGTCTGCCTTAGTTGCGAGGTCGCATGGGGGAAGCGAAGTCTTACGCCGAACGCTTGTTCGACTTTGTCGAGATCGGACCTCTCCCAATCGGCGAAGCCGAGCGCGCCATCACGGTTCCAGCCGAGGAGGAGGGCATCGATGTCGAGCCCGAAGCGGTCGCGCGCATCGTTCAAGAGACTTCAGGCTACCCCTATTTTTTGCAGGAATGGCGCAAGAGTGCATGGGATGTCGCAGACGCAAGCCCAGATTACACATGGCCGATGTCACCAAATGCCTCGGAGCTGGCCGTCGCAGCGTTGGACGAGAGCTTCTTCCGGGTCCGTTTCGATCGTCTCACGCCGACGGAGAAGCAGTATCTACGGGCGATGGCGGATCTTGGTCCAGGCCCGCGTCGGTCGGGGGATATAGCGCCCCGACTTGGCCGTAAAGTCGAGTCTCTTGGAGCGATTCGCAGCGGACCGATCAGCAAAGGCATGATCTGGAGTCCGACCTACGGAGATACAGCGTTTACCGTCCCGCTGTTAGACGAATTCATGAAGCGAATCATGCCGGAGTTCCGCGGCTGACTAGGATGAATGAAGCGTTGGCAGTTTATATTTTTTACATAAACTGCCAACGCTTCATCAAAGAAGTGCTTGATGCGGAGGGGCGGACTCAGCGTGGCGGCGTATCAGTCGACGCGCCTGGACTACTTCGCCGCGCAGCACGAAGTCCCATTGGACGGTCCGGACGCCCTGCGTCGGTAGCCATAGATTACTTCGTGGGACGCATTGATTGCAGCGCGTCGGCCTGGGAGCGCGCGCCGCTCAGTGCCTGCGGCCTGCGCAAATGAAACCGCAGCGGCTGCTCGCCCCGGGCGACCGACGCCGCTTCGTTGTCGGCGGCGCATCCGCAGCATCCATCACCGCACCCGCCATCGACCGTAGAGTTTCGCGTCAGCCGGCGCGCGAACCTGCACAACACGAAGCATGCGCTGCCAATCACAAGGATAGCGACCACCATGTACTGCCAACCGAATCCTGAACTCATGACAACGCCCTCGCAATCTGATAGGTCGCGAACGACGCGGTGTACGCCATCGCGAACATGTAGCCGAACGCGAGCGCGACGATGCGCCACGAACCGGTCTCGCGGCGAATCACGGCCAGCGTCGACATACATTGCGGGGCAAAAGCGAACCACACGAGCAGCGACAACGCACTGGCGAGCGAGAAATTGGCGGCGAGCGCATGACCGACGCTCGCGATGTCGGCGTCGCCGCCGCTCACCGCATAAACGGTCGCCAGTGCCACGACAGCGGTTTCGCGCGCGGCGAATGCGGGAATCAGCGACAGGCTGATCTGCCAGTTGAAGCCAAGTAGCGCGAACACGTGCTGCAGACCGCGGCCCAGATAGCCGGCGAACGTGTAGTCAATCGCTGGGCCGATGGCACCCGCCGGTGGCGACGGAAATGTCGAGATGAACCACATCAGCACGGTCAGTGCGAGGATCACGCCGGTCAGCCGCTTCATGAAGATCGAGCCGCGCTCCCATAGGCCGATCAAAACGTCGCGCGGCCGCGGCAGGCGATACGACGGCAGTTCCATCAGGAGTGCATGCTCGCCCGCGTGACCGCGCAGCTTCTTCATGATCCAGCCCACCAGCATCGCGCCGCCGATTCCAACAGCATACAGCGCGAACAGCACGATGCCCTGCAGGTTGAACAGGCCGAGCACGCGATGCGACGGAATGAATGCGCCGATCAGCAACGCATAGACCGGTAGGCGCGCGGAGCACGTCATCAGCGGTGCAACGAGAATCGTTGCAAGCCGATCGCGCGAGTCTGTGATGCTGCGCGTGCCGAGCACGCCGGGAATCGCGCACGCGAAGCTCGACAGCAGCGGAATAAACGAGCGTCCGGTAAGCCCGACTGACACCATCGTGCGGTCGAGCAGGAACGCGGCGCGCGGCAAGTAGCCCGACTCCTCCAGAACCAGAATGAACAGGAACAGCACCAAAATTTCGGGCAGAAAGCCGACCACCGTGCCGAGTCCACCGATCAGACCGTCGGTAATGAGACCGAGCAGCGGCCCGCTTGGCAGCCACGCCCCGGCCAGCGTGCCGAGCCACGCGAAGCCGTCACCGATTGCGTCGGTCATCGGCTTGCCAATCGAATAAACCGCCTGGAACACCAGGAACATCGCGGCAGCGAGTATGACGAGCCCGAGCACCGGATGCAGTGCCCAGCGGTCGATGAGGTCGTCGCGCGCGTCGGTAGCGCGCGGCATCTCGACCGCGGTGGCAAGCAGCGAGCGCACTCGCGCGTGAATCGCGTCCGGGCCGCTTCCGAGGTCCGGCGCAGGCGTTGTCTCGCGCTTGCCCGGATGCTCACGATCGAGCACGTCGACGAGCGGGCTCACGCCCTCGCGCCGGACTGCCACGGTCTGGACAATCGTCACGCCGAGTTCGCGCTCCAGCGCAGCGACATCGATGCGGATGCCGCGCCGCTCCGCGGCGTCCATCATGTTCAGCGCCAGCACGACCGGACGGCCGAGGCGCTGCACTTCGAGCACGAAGCGCAGGTGCAGGCGCAGATTGGTTGCGTCGACCACGCAGACCACGAGATCGGGTGGTATTTCGCCCGGATGGTAGCCCAGCAGCACGTCGCGCGTGATGCGCTCATCGGGGCTCGTCGAATCGAAACTGTAGGCACCCGGGAGGTCGAGCACTTGGATCTGCCGGCCGGACGGCGAGACATATTTCCCGAGCTTGCGCTCGACGGTGACGCCCGCATAGTTTGCGACCTTTTGGCGGCCACCCGTCAACTGGTTGAACAATGCAGTCTTGCCGCAGTTTGGACTGCCGACCAGCGCGACGCGCAATGCAGCGGAACTCATGAGCGGCCGGCCTCTCGGATGCTGACGCGCTCTGCTTCCGCGCGGCGCAGCGCGAAGCGGGTCGAACCGATTTGGATCAGGATCGGGTCGGCACCCCATGGCCCGCGCGCTACCACGCGCACCGGCTCGCCGGGCACGAAGCCGAGATCGCGCAGACGCTGCGCAATTGGGTCGTCCGGCTGTACGTCGTCGACATGGTCGACGAGGGCTGGCGTGTATTTCGTCAGGTTCGAGAGGCGCATCGCTGGCTAAAGTCCACCACAAACAATGAGAGTGATTCTCATTATATAAAGGGGCAGCGAGATGACAGCTACACGTTTTTGACCAATGCTCGAGGCATTTCGCCGCAGGCGCGCGCCGGATCGCATGAATGCCTACGCTTGCCTGAAACGCTCCATATAGAACCGGCCGACCGGCAGCACAACGCGGCCGCCATGCAGAAGAACGCGCAGACGGCCCGACAACGCAGGACTTCGTCAACCACTACGACACCGCGATGCTGCCAGCGCGGCTGCGTAAACCGAAAGATAGAGAGTAGGTTTCACATTGCACCTCGTCCGGTGGTTGGAGCGGCGATGAAGGTTGCTTGTGTTGCTTTGCGTTCACCCGTGCCTCTTACGAGTAGGACATCCCCCGCAGGTTCGTACAGGAAGCGGTGATCATTGCGCTCGCCGATGACGGCCGCCTTCCAGATGGCCGCGTAGAAGTTGAAGTTCGCCAGGGCCTCGGTCAGATCGGTCATTGCGGTACCGTCGAGCGTGTCGAGGGATGAGTGCCATGACTTTCGAGGCTGCTCGCACGGTATTCGGCGCGTAAATTGCTTGCCGAGATCGATTCCTAACGTGACCGAGTTCATGGCGACCTCCAAGGGTGGTAGCGCCACTACGATAAAAGAAGCGGGTGGACCATACCATTAGTGGCCGACCAGCTTGCTGATGGTTCGAAGTTCCGCACCTTGACGATCGTGGATGTCTTCACGAAAGAAACATTGGCCATCGAAGTTGGACAGCATTTGAGAGGCGAACACGCGGTGTCAGCATTGAATCATATCGCCGTCAGACGCGGAGCTCCGCGACACCTGTTCGTGGACAACGGCAGGAAATTCTCCGGGCGCCTGCTCGACATGTGGGCATATCACTGTCGCGCAAAAATCGACTACAGCCGCCCGGACAAGCCGACGGACAATTGCCACATCGAGACATTTAACGGATCATTCCGCGACGAGCGTTTGAACCTACATTGGTTCGAGACGCTGGGCGAAGCCAAAGCGATCATCGAGGTTTGGCGTCGGGATTACAACGAGAGCCGTCCTCACTCTGCGCTCAAAGAATTGGCACCAACTGAATTCGCCCGCCAGCTGGTGCTTTCGGTGGGTCCGGCTGGACCCGAAACACCGGAAAACTCGCCCTAGATCTGGTCTAGGAAGCCCGGGCGGATCACAGGTGTTATGTAGATCTTTCCTGATTGTCCAGCTTTTGCGGAGCCACAACATGCCGATTTCTCGCACCAACTTTCTATCATCCGCTTCTGCTCGTTCCCACCATTCGGGCACAAATTGGGGTGCTTACCCTCCTTCGCGATCCGATGTAGATGAGTCGGGCTTCGCGAGCAACAACGACTTTTCTGGATGGCGAGGCCACTTTTCAAGAGCGATCAATGGCTGTGTTAACGTGAGCTTCTCGTTCACGTCAGGTAGGCAATCAACCCGGCATGCGACTTTAAGCGCTACCCCCGCTCAGGGCCGGCGTGTTGTGAGGGCGGTGGAGACTGTACGAGGAGACGTGATAGGTCCTATTGACGAGCTTGCCGGGACGGTGACCGGAGACGTGCTGGGTTCGATCGGCAATTTGATTGGAATCGTCAGAGGCGATGTGAACGGAGACGTAGACCAACTGGCCGGGACCGTTGAAGGTGACGTCAACGGGAGCGTCAATCGACTCGACGGAACTGTCAGGGGAGACATCAATGGGAGCGTCAATCGACTCGACGGAACTGTCGGGGGGGACGTCAATGGAAGCGTCAATCGACTCGACGGAACTGTCAGGGGAGACATCAATGGGAGCGTCGATCGACTCGACGGGACTGTCGGGGGGGACGTCAATGGAAGCGTCACTCAACTCGGCGGAATCGTCAGGGGCGACATCAATGGGAACGTCAATTGGATCGACGGAGCGGTTGGAGGAGATGCCATCGAAGGTCTTCATCATCCATCCGGGATGTCACGTGGGGAGAGCATCGTCGGTTCGATTCGCCAGAGTGATCAGTCGGGCGCATCGGTTCTTGTCGGCGTTCCAGGGTTGTTGGGGGAGCAGAACCTCTCATCGTCGCTGGGCCGCGGTGAGCGGATCGCGCAATCCGCTGTTCCGGATGTGAGTGACACGTGTGGTCCTGATGGTCGCGCGAATCGTCGCGATTCGAATGCGTCACGGGTCGACGCAAGGCCCAGTGCACCCCACAATGCGCTAATGCTGGCGGTCAGCCGCTGGACATCTGGGTGCGACCACGTAGCGACTCAATGGTCTCATTTCGACGACGAACGCAACGCGTGCAATTTTGCGACGCTGCTCGACCGTCTTGACAAGACTGCGGAAGCACTGAATGGCGGCGCGCGCACGTTGCTGGCGCAACGGATCTGTGACGTGCTGGATGAGCTTGGTCGTTCGGCTGAGCTGAGGTCGACCTGTTTTGCTATCGCGGAAGACGCGCTCGGTGCGTGTGCTGATCGCGTGGCATTGGGCTTCGAGTATGTCGAGGACGCGATTGTCAATCACAAGGCATCCCGGGGGGATTTTTCCCAACAGGCACTGCTTCGACTCGGCAAGCAGAAGTTCCGGCAGGCCGTCGTAGAACGCATCGCCAGGGAAAAGTGCACACCAGGATCCGATCCGGTGGAAGTCCACCTGGCCTACCGCACACAACTGAAGGAGCCTCTCGACCTTCCCGGCAAGTCGATCCACATGCTTCATCGGTTTGCTGCACGAGTGAGTCAAAAAGACTTGATCCAGGCGATCGCGACGGTACGGCGTCTAGAGGCAAGTGAAGAGTTACGAGAGTTTTTGTGTAAGTATGAACCGTGGAAGGAGCATCTGAAACGAACACACGTCGATGCGTTCACGCGTTGGTTGGCGCCAGTGGTGGCGAATATGGACAAATTGTCGGTTCCGCCTGCTGATATGAGCGACGGCGAATATAAGAAAAAATGTGATGAGTTGGCCGAGCTGCACAAAAGCCTCGAAGATAACGTCGTGCGCGCATTGACTGCGAGTTGTTTATGACTTGACCCAATTCTCGGCATCTCGTCATGATTGCAGTGGCGGGCGCACGTACAATTGTCAGTGGATATTCTCGAATTTCGAGCAAAGAATTGAGTTGAGCACTCATTTTTTGGCAATATTATCCATAATTTGTGAAGATCGCACTCGCTTTCGAGAGGATATAAGCGTGAAATTAGTAGAATTTCATTATTGAAGCGGCGGCTGAGCTGCTCGTTAGCTGCGCGCTTCTGATTAATCAACCTCCGAATAGCATAGCAAACCGATTGATTGCGGATGGCCAGTCGCCTTACACGTACAGTCATGGCCAGGATATTGAGTCAATGCTCAAGGTAGCGTGATGGCAGCCTTGTCATCCGTGATGTAATCGCAATTCTTGATATACATTGGCCGGAGCTTGAGCTGGCGGTCGTCGGGTGCTGCCTCTTGAGCGGTTTGTGAAATTCGAGACGGAAGGGGAGTGTTCTAATTCCTTTGGAATAGCTGTGAGGATTGTGGAAGTCTATTGACGTCGCTTGATGCGGCAAGCGACTCTGGTTCACTTCGTCAAGAATCTATTTGCCATCGCAAGACATGATACAGACAGGGGCCTGGTGCAGG
Organism: Burkholderia sp. RF4-BP95; assembly: GCF_001521985.1. Taxonomy (NCBI): domain Bacteria; kingdom Pseudomonadati; phylum Pseudomonadota; class Betaproteobacteria; order Burkholderiales; family Burkholderiaceae; genus Burkholderia; species Burkholderia sp. RF4-BP95. The sequence continues at coordinate 7,650 of NZ_LOSX01000082.1, forward strand.
AACACGGCGCACCTGTTCGGTCTGTTCCTCTTAGTGAAACTGTTGATCGCGCGAAGTTGGCTTCGGTTGATGCATGGAAGTAATTCGTCATCCGTGTCGGAAACGCGAAAAATGCCGTGTGTCTTTGGTCAAAATCCCCAGAATTGGGCGGCACGTAGCCTCGGCATCCGGCCAATCGCGGGCTGGCGTCGCCGACAACTTCACGCGATTGCCTATTAAACGGTGATCCCCTATGGCTTGTATCTCAAGCGTCGTTTCGAGTGATGGGCGGGTCGCATCGTGTTCGCATCGGGGCAAAAACGACCCGCTCGTTCAGCAGGACCGCTTGTTGGATAATCCGCCGGATATCATGACATTTCAAAAGTTTGAAGTGTCTGATGGGGGGCGGATCATGTTGTTCTTTTCGGGTGGGCGTCGCATGCAACTGACTGCGGACCACTTTGGGGGCGGGCAGTATGATTTGACGGAGTTTGAAGCAGGGCGGTTGTTGTGCGTGACCGTCGGCGGTGACAATACGCTACTTCATCGACTCACGTGCACTAATGCTGACAATATCGGTGTGGATGAGGCGGCCTGCATCCACGCGCTGCTGAATCGGGCTCGGCATGACGAGGCGGATTTGGGGGGAGTTGCGTCGATTTATGCAAAGGTGAGCGAGGCCTACCGACGAGCGGGCTGCGATGAAGCACACGACCCAGATCAGCGAATTGCGTTTTGCGAGGAGGCGGCCGTCATCGCCATGCAGGCAGCGCAGTCATACGAACTGGCAAAGAGGCCCTTGAATGCAGCCGCATCATACGAACAGGTAGCCTCGGCATATCGTCTGATCGCGGAAATTAGTCAAATGGCTCAGCTCGAGGAGGGCTCGCTAGCGCTGGTGAAAGAGATGCATGCCGGGGCCAGCAAGCTGGCGTACAAGTCTTACCGAAGCACTCTTGACGAAGAGGTCGTTGACTCCGATGGCAATTGCTTTTTCGAGGCGCTTAACAAATCGGGAGATTTAGGTCGAGGTGCGAGTACGCTTCGATCCGAAGCGGTCAGAGAACTGCGATCAAACGAGGGGAGTTATGCGCCTTTTGTGGTTGGCAACGATGTCGAGTCGCTCGCTTTAAAATTGGTGCGTGAAGGAGAATGGGAAAAGGGCGATATTGTTCCATATTTGTTGGCGAATGTATTGCGTCGCCCAATTAGAATTTTGGATAAGTGTCGCGAAACGGTGTTTACTGTGCACCCCAGTGCGAGTGATGGCGGTGAGCCAATTACAATCTTCTATAATGGAACAAGTCATTACAATGCGGCTGTACCCAATCAAGCGGTTGAATTGACTGGCGACCTGCTAAGCCACTTTTCAGATAACGTGTGCGGATCGCAAGTGGGGCGCGAGCGGAAGATCTCGGGTACGGTGAGCGACCGCTACGACCTTTCACGCTTTGTGAACGTTCAGGCCTCGACTTTTAATGCGGCCATAAAGGAACTGCGCAACGGATGTAAGGAATCGCACTGGATGTGGTACATGTTTCCCCAGCTCAAGGGGCTCGGGATGAGTGACAACGCTAAGCGGTTCGCGATTGGTTCGTTGTCGGAGGCTATCAGCTACTTGTCGCATCCCGAGCTGGGTAAGCGTATAACGGAAATGACTGAGGCCGTAAATCAAATAAAAGGACGGTCGATTCAAGAAATTTTTGGCGTCGTGGATGCAATGAAATTTCATTCATCGATGACATTGTTCTCGATGGCGGCTGCCGACAGTGGAAGCGTATTCGCTACCGCGCTAGAGAAGTATTTTGGCGGAAAGCGAGACGAAAAGACAGTGGATTTGCTCAACGCTCGGTTACTAGGAGGTTGAGTGAGAAGGGGGTATCGGCGACTTTACCTTGGCTCGAACTTGCGTCCAAAAGAGGGCGCTCGCTGCGAGGTGAAGTTCAACCCGTTTGAGGGTCGGCAGGAACGGGAACGTGGTAAGCACGATTCTCCGCCATCGGTCTGAAACCGGACCCGTGGCAGGTGAGCCGCAAGGCGAGCTGTTGGAGGAGCAGACAAGAGAATGCGGGAAAATCGAATGCCGGGCTGTGATCGCCCAAATGCGGGTTCAAATTTTGCCCTGGCCTGAAAAGGTGCAGACCACCGCGTGGTGCAGTTGTCGCAAGTCCACGTTTGAGATTCACCGAGGGGAATCTTGTGAGAGACTGGTATGACTACGGTTCAGCGCCCTTCGTCTCAGTGATGAGGCGAATCAACAACTGGATGCTGGCGAAGTGCTCGTGCAGTTGGCGAGGCCGGCGTCAGCGCGACGCTTCATGCTGTGCTCGAGCCGTATGCAGGGGAACGCTCGCACGTATGGTTCTTCGGGGGGTGCCCCTATATGTTTCGTCAAGCGTTAGGGGCTGACTTGGGTTGGTAAATGGTGCCGTCACGCAGCATGGCGAACAGGACGTCGCAGCGTCGCCGTGCGAGCGCGATGAGCGCTTGGTTATGACGCTTGCCTTGCTGGATCTTGCGCGAGTAATAGGCCCGCGAGACTGGGTCCCGCAAGGCCGCGAAGGCGGAGAGGAACAAGGCACGCTTGAGTACCTTGTTGCCACGTCTGGATGGATGTTCGCCACGTATCGATGAGCCGGAGCGTCGGGTGACCGGGGCAAGGCCAGCGTAGGCTGCTAGGTGTGCAGCCGAAGCGAACACCTTATGGGCAACCTCGGTTAGGAGTCTGGCGGCGGTCCTGACGCCGACTCCCGGCATGCTGGTCAGGACCGGCCAAAGAGGGTGAGCAAGCACCAGTCGTTCAACTTCGGCAGCGACCTCGTCGCGTTGCTGACGCAAGGCCGCAAGCTGCCGGGCCAAACGGGGCATGACGATGGTGGCGGCTTGCGTGCCGGGCACGGTCACGGCTTGTTCGCTTAGTGCCTGAACGATCTCGGCCGCCAAGCCTTTGCCCATGCGAGGAGCGAGCTTGGTCAGGCGATTGGCGAGCGACTTCTCGCTGGCGCTGGCAAGCGCGACGGGCGACGGATAGCGCTCAAGCAGATCGAGTACCGCGGGATGGTCAAGGCGCGGTCCGAGAACACGCTCAAGCGCCGGATGGATCTGAGTAAGCAGGCCGCGAATGCGGTTGCTGGTTTGCGTGACCTGAGCGGCGAGGTCGTCATCGAAGCCGCAGAGCATGGTGAGCTCGGCGAGTTGCTCGTCGGCCAGTCGAAGCGAGCGCAGCGTATGCGGCATCGAGCGAGCGGCTTCGGCGATGATCGCGGCGTCTCGGGCATCGGTCTTGGCTTCGCCGGCGTGCAGATCAGCGATGCGGCGCATGGCCAGTCCGGGCAGATAGGCGACGAGTACGCCTTCGGCGCGGGCAACGGCCACTGGCAGCGCGCCGATGGTGGAAGGCTGATCGACGACGAACAGCAATCGACCGTGAGTCTTGAGTTCGGCGATGAGGGCTCGCAGCTTGACCTCGTCGTTAGGTAGCGCCTTGTTGTACAGACGCTTGCCGTTCCGATCGAGCGCAACGGCGTGATGCTGGCCTTTACCGACATCGACGCCGACGAAGACATCGACGGCACCATGTTGTTGAGTGTCTTGCATCGAAGTATGAGCAGAGTGAACGGATTGGCCTGCAACAACGGTGGCAAGTCTCGGCATCCACGTTACGGACGGCGTCGGGATATCCCGGCCAAACCCCTATCAGCGATCACCAGCCACCCACCAGGCCCGGTGACAACACCCCCCGGATCATGACTGCGACTGGGGGCGGGAATCATGCCGGGCCTGGCTGGCCAAAGCCCCAATTATCGGGGCGTAAAGATAGTAACGGGGGCGCGTTTCCGCAAGGAGACGGGGCTATCCAATTTTGCGACCCTGAACCGCCTTTCGCATTGGCGCTAGTGCAACGGCTGCTTTCACGATGAAACCGCCATCCGCACCATCAAGCTGGTGCGGCGAGTCGTAGGTGCTTTGGGGCCATTCGCTTTTAGTAAAACAGCCCCTTAAAATCTCCCGAATCACGGGTTGACAATACTTTTTGTCTACCTAATATGAATCGAGCGCGGCACGTTCGTTATCGTTGGGTCGATAAAGAACCAGATTGTCGATTGACCATCTGAGTCGTGTGAACCGAGGATTTCGATCGGTGATACGGAGAAGATTTCGCATTGCTTGGGATGCGCCTCCGATGTGCATGTCGAGTGAAGCGACAGGATGTACCTTGAAAGGACGGGGGCGTTTGGGTCGTTCGCAAACGCATAGTCAACGAAGCGGGGTCTACTGATGTCGGCGAAGAAAAATGAATACGCCTGGTCAGCCGTGGACGTTGGTGAAACACATTCTCGCGGACGATCGAGAGCTCGGCGCCGCGCGCGCTTATTGCCAGTCTCTGCTCGATGCACCCACACATCGCCTGCCGCTGATCGCGTATCGGGAGGATAGTGCGCAAGGCCGGCGTCTCGTGCGTATCGAACGCTTTGCCGAAGACTTCGCTGAGCGGACCGGGATCGACCTGCATGCGCGCTGCAATGCGCTCGCGCGAGCGCTGTTCGAGCGTCCCTGCCTGCTGTTCAAGGACAAGATCAATTTTCGCTACCCGGCCTCGCCAGGCTTCAGGGCGCATCAGGATGCCGCCGCGGGCTGGAACCGCTATGCGTCGCATTACGCGACCGTTGCCGTGCTGATCGAGGCGTCCCAACCTGACAGCGGCGGCTTTGAATTCGCGACCGGGGCATCGCCTGGATTTCTTTATCCGAATCTGAACGGTCAACTCGACGACGCACTCTTCGCGTCGCTGTGCCCGCAACCACTCGATGTCGAAGCAGGTGACGGACTGCTATTTGACGGTTATGCACCGCATCGGACATATGCAAACAGAACGGGACGTGTTGTTCCACATCTTTTTCTCACGTTCAATTGCGCCGACGAGGGTGATTTTCGCGACCGCTATTACGCGGAGAAGATCGCGGGCATGACATCGCACGGTGACGGCTACGCGTTCCGACTGTTCGATTTCGGTCCCGAAGGAGCCATGCGATGACACGCTTCGTCGGCAATATCAGGGTCGAGTTTCTTGACCCCGCGCAGCGCTCGGACGTCGTCTACCGGGGCCTCGAAACCGCGCTGTCGGCGAAGGATTCCCGACGTTTTCAGCGTGTGATGCTGGTGTCCCCCGGGGCGATCCTGTACCGCGGCGACCTGCCTCGCTGCACCTATCCATTGGGACTGGGCTATCTCGGCGCGATGCTCGAGCGCAATGGCTATGACGTACGGCTGCTCGACTGTCTGGTTGAGGGCTACGACCAGGTCGAACCCGTCGACAACGCAGGCGAGTTCGTTCGCTACGGTCTCGGTGCCCAGTCGATCCGCGACGCGCTGCGCCGGTGGGAGCCTGAGGTGATCGGCGTGTCCAGCATTTTCTCGAACCAGTCCGACATCATCGAGGAAATCTTCCGGATCGCGCGCGATACGGTTCCCGACGCGCTTCTGATCACGGGGGGCGCCCACGCACGATATTTTCCGGAGCAGTATCTCGAGTCGCTTGACGCCGACGCGGTTTTCCTCGGCGAATCGGAAAACACGATCGTGGAATTCCTCGACTGGGCGAACGGCGCCCGACCACTCGAGAGCCTGCAAGGCATCGTCGTGCGGCAGCGCAGCGTCAACCGGATCTTCTCGAACAAGTCGATGCCGCTCATCAAGGTTGCGCGAACGTGTTCGACCGACCCGATCGCCGACCTCGACGTCATTCCCTATCCGGCCTGGCACCTCTACAACATGGAGCGTTACTTCGAAATCGGCGCCTATCAATCGCCCTATACGGTCGGATCGCGTGTGGCTCAGCTCTACACGAGTCGAGGATGTACCGCGAAATGCTCGTTCTGCACGACGACCAACTTCTGGGGCGGCAAGCTGCGCCGTCGCAGCCCGGACAACGTAGTAAATGAAATCCGTTCGCTCGTTGAGCACTACGGAATCGACGAGTATCACATACAGGACGACAACATCACGAACGACAAAGAGCATGCGCGCACGTTGTTTCGTGCGCTGGCCGACGTCAAGCTTCCGTGGTGCACACCGCAAGGAACCGCGCTTTGGCGCATGGACGAAGGCTTGCTCGATCTGATGCGCGACGCGGGGTGTTACCAAATCACGTTCGCGATCGAAAGCGGCGTGCAGCGCGTGCTGACTGAGCTGATCCGCAAGCCGCTCGATCTCGCGCGCACGCGTCATCTCGTGAGATACGCGCGGGATATCGGGCTCGACGTACATGGCTTCTTCATCATCGGCATGCCGCCGATGTTTGGCTGCGATGGCGAAACGATCGACGAAATGCGCGAAACCTATCGCTTCGCATGCGACGCGGGCTTCACCAGCGCATCGTTTTTCACGGCAACGCCGATCGTCGGTTCGGAACTGTTGACGGAATGCTTGCGCCAAGGATTCGTCGCCCCGGACACACCGCTTTATAAAATGTCGTACAAGCAGGGGTTGATCGAAGTTCCCGGCCTCTGGGCCGGCACTGAGATCGCCGCACTCGCACACGAATTCAACATGTCGTTCAACAGAGGGAGTGTCAAGCATGGACGCCGATTCTGGAGCGAGCAGCAATACTGAATGTGATGGCGAAGGTACGCGGACGCGGCCGGTCGTCTACGTCGCGATGTGCGCGGACGTGTTCCATGATGGTCACGTGAACGTGCTGCATCATGCGTCGACCTACGGCGACGTGATCGTTGGATTGATGACCGACGAGGCGATCGCGAGCTACAAGCGGATGCCGCTCTTCTCGTTCGAGCAGCGGCGTGCGGTCGTCGCGAACAGTGTCTGGGTCAAGGATGTCGTGCCGCAGACGACACTCGACTTCCGCCACAATCTACGCAAGCTTCGGCCCGAATTCGTTGTGCATGGCGATGACTGGCGCGAAGGCGCACAGCGCGATACGCGTGCACAAGTTGTCGAGGTGTTGCGCGAATGGAATGGCACACTGATCGAAATACCCTATACGCACGGCGTATCGTCGACCTATGCCCAGCAGCGCATCCGCCGAAACGGTATCGCACCGAGCGAGCGGCAGGCGCGTTTGCGCCACGCACTGCGCGTACGCCCGCTGATTCGCGTGCTCGAGGCGCATAGCCCGCTCACTGCACTGATTGTCGAGCGCGCGCAGGTTCGGGACGGTGGAGGCGTTCGCGAATTCGACGCGATCTGGTCGAGCAGCCTGACGGACTCGACAGTGCGCGGCAAGCCGGACATCGAGGTCGTGGATCTGTCGATGCGGCTGCAAACGATCAACGAGATGTTTGACGTGACGATGAAGCCACTCGTTTACGATGCGGACAGCGGCGGTCTGCCCGAGCATTTCGTGTTCACGGTGCGTGCGCTTGAGCGTGTCGGCGTGTCGGCCGTCGTGATCGAAGACAAGGTTGGCCTCAAGCGCAATTCCTTGTCGTCCGGCGTATCCGCCCAGAGCCAGATCGCCATCGGGGAATTTTGCGAGAAGATTGCCGCCGGCAAGGATGCGCAGGTTGACGACGCGTTCATGATCGTGGCACGGATCGAAAGCTTCATCCTGGGCGCGGGGCTTGATGATGCACTTCAACGCGCGCTTGCGTATGCTCAGGCGGGCGCCGACGCGGTATTGATCCACAGCCGCAATCACCAACCCGTCGAGGTACTGGACTTCTGTCGTGCGTTTCGGCTCGTCGACGCGCGGACGCCGATCTTTGCGATCCCGTCAACCTATGACATCGTCAGCGAGCACGATCTCGAGGTCGCCGGCGTAAACGGCGTCATTTACGCCAATCACCTGCTGCGCGCTGCGTATCCGGCAATGACGGCTGCCGCCGAGTCCATATTGCGTCATGGACGCGCGCACGAATGCGCGCGTACGGGCGCGAGTCTGCATGACATTTTGTCCGTGGTGGCCGGCAATACGGCCGATGCCGGCGTGCGGGCCGATGCGGTGCCAAGGACCGGCGAAATCGTGTAAAGAGGTGGACCGACATGTCCGTACACCTGTCGCTCGTATTTCCCGGCGCCGCCGCGCACGTTCCGCAGCTCGCTCGCGAACTTGTCGCACGGCGGATCGCGGTGCTTCGCGGCCCTCGCTCGTTCGAACTGAGCGATGCGCAGGCATTGCTGCATCTCGGGGCCATGACGTGCGATCGCGTCGACTACATCGTCGCCGACGCTTCCCCCACGCTGGAATCGATCGAGATGGCCGGCGCGTTCTTTGCGGGGAGCGGCGCGGACACGATTCTTGCGATAGGCGGCGGGGCTGTCATTGATACGGCGAAAGGTGTCAGGCGGATCGCCGCATGTCCGCACTTGTGCGCCGCCGATGCGCTGCGTATGCGCGGCGGGTCTACCCGACGGCTTCCTGCTTGCATCGCGGTGCCAACCACGGCTGGCACCGGAAGTGAAGTCACACCGTTCGCGACATTCTATGTCGGGGGCGTCAAGCATTCGGTCGACCATCCGGACGCCATGCCGGACCGCGCCGTAGTCGATGCGCGATTGACGGGCAGCCTCGACGCGCGCCAGACGGCCTGCTCCGGTGTCGACGCAATCTGTCACGGTATCGAGTCGATGTGGTCACGCGCGGCGACGACGGAAAGCATCACGTATGCGAGCGACGCGCTGACGCTCTGCGGCAGATATCTCGGCGACGCGATTCGCGAGGGTGACGCCAACGCACGTGCCGCCGTCATGTACGCTGCGCATCTGTCCGGCCGCGCGATCGCGATCACCCGCACGACCGCGGCGCATGCGCTGTCTTACGCGCTGACGGCGCGGTTCGGTATCCCGCATGGTCATGCGGTCGGTCTGTTCATGGGACCGGTGCTCGCCGAACACGCACGCGAGGTTCATCGCGGCAAGGGCATAGCCGAATATCAGGAGACGATCCTGGCACGCCTCGCGTTGCCGAATGCGCGCACGCCACGGCAGCGATGGGAGGCGCAATTGCGTGAATGGGGGCTGCCGGCAACGCTCGCGGAGGTCGGCGTCCCACGCTCGGCCTACGCGGAGCTCATTGCGGAGGTGAATCTCGAACGGCTCGCCAATCATCCGGTACGCCTCGATCTGCAGCATTTGCTCGATGCGTTGTAAATACGGGCCGGTGATCGATTCCGATCCAGACGATCGGCCCGCAACGCGGCATTTGCCCCCGCCGCGTTGATCAGCGGACCATTTCACGGGGGCATGGAGAGCAAGTGATGAGCAAGCAACCCGAAGTGGTACATGCGAATTTCGATTTGTTCCAGAAGGAGGCGTCGACCCTGATCGGGTCGTTCTCGGAGGCGATCTCGCGCGTCGGCAGGGGGGCCGCGCCCAATCAGGCAGTGCTCAAGCAGGTGCTCGAGGCCTCGCTCGCGAACACACTGGCGTCGCTCGCGGCGTCATTGGCGACGTCGATCTCCCACGTGTCGCGTGCCGATTCGTTCGCGAACAATGTAGGTCGTTTGCGGGAGCGTGTGCAGTCGCAAAGCAATTTGTTGATCAAGGCAAGCGAGATCAAGTGAAAGACGCGGCCTGGTTGAACCCGGGCCGCACTTGTGAGAGCACGCTCATCATGACCTCCGATTCGGGCGCGTTTCAGGCATTCTTGCGTCAGCAGATCGAACGGGAGCAAGCGCCCGTCTACAAGCCGATTCGCCGGCTGTCGACGCGCCTGTCGTGGCGTCTCGCGAAAGCGAACGTCCACCCCAACCTGCTGACGTTTCTCGGTGCGCTCGCGGCGCTCGCCGCCGCGACCCTGATGTCGTACGGTCAGCATGGCGCGATGCTGGCGGCAGCGGTGCTTATCGCGGTCGCGTATCTGTTCGACTGCATGGACGGTGAAGTTGCGCGAGCCGGCAGCCGCGCGTCCGCGCTCGGCGGGCAGCTCGATCAGCTTTCGAATTGGGTGACGCTCGTCGCACTGCAGATCGGGCTGGCACTCGGTGCCTCCGTGCAGTCCGGCAACCCGTCGATGGCGACATGGGGAATGTTTGCCGTGGCCGGCTGGTGCACGTTTTATTACCTCTACCTGCAACTCGCGAGCTGGGTGCCAGCCGACGGCCGATTTGCGCTGCTGCGCAAGTTGTCGCGCATTCTCTTCGCGACGATGCCGCTCGACGAGAATCTCGTGCTGCTTGCGGCGATCACGGGCCACGCGAAAATCGGCATCGTGGTATCGGCGATGCTGTCGCTGACGCTGTCGGCGGTAGTTTGCGCGACCTTCATTGCAGGCATGATCGCATCGACGCGCGAGACGCCCCAGGCGGATGCAGCATCAGCGGCTCCCCCCTCCTGACGTGGCAATCCGGGCGGCAGAAGGGATTTCCGGGAGCGGCATCGACGTGGCAGGTTCAACGGACATGACTACCCGCATCTTGTGCCTGCTACCCGTTCGCAACGGCGCGGAGCACCTGCAGGCCTACTTAGATAACGTTAGACTCTTCGCATCCGGCATCGTCGCGCTGAACGATGGAAGTACGGACCAGGCGCTCGACCTGCTGAGCAGGGAGGCACTTCCAGACGCATCGCCCCGGATGTGCGCCGGTCGCGCGCCCGCCGTTTCCTCGCTATCGACAGCGTGAGCGAGGCTCGCAACCGATCCGCGGCGCGCAAAG
>NZ_LOSX01000083.1:0-3794 GCF_001521985.1 Burkholderia sp. RF4-BP95
ATCGCCTTGCCGCCTGCCTTGTTGATCTCGTCGGCAACCGCGTTTGCGCCGTCCTGGTTCAGGTCGGCGATCGCGACAGCGGCGCCTGCCTTGGCCAGCTCCAGTGCGATTTCCTTGCCGATGCCGCTTGCGGCGCCCGTGACGACTGCGGTCTTGCCGCTCAGATCTGCTGCCATGTCCGTCTCCTTCCGTTATCGGATCGAAAAAGCGCGCCCCGCTGCATCCGCCTTCGTCGCGCGGTCGTGCAGACAGGCCAGCCGCTATTGTGCACGATCGGCCCCGCCGTTCGCGCGCAAAACGTCTAAGCTTAAGGTCGGTTCCGGGTCGCGGGAGACGCCCATGCACTATCGACGGCTAGGCCGCTCCGGCCTGCAGATCAGCGCGCTTTCGCTCGGCTCGTGGGTCACCTACGGCAACCAGGTCGACCAGCGGGTTGCCCGTGAATACCTTGCGGCGGCCCGCGATGCGGGCGTCAATTTCTTCGACAACGCCGAGGTCTATGCGGGCGGCAAATCCGAGGAAATCATGGGCCAGGCGCTCAAGTCGCTCGGCTGGCCGCGCGTCAGCTATCTCGTGTCCACGAAGTTCTTCTGGGGACTCGCGGAAGCGCCGAACCAATACCACACGCTGAACCGGAAATATCTGCTGAACGCGATCGACGGCTCGCTGCGCCGGCTGCAGCTCGACTATGTCGACCTCGTGTACTGCCATCGCCCCGATCCGAACACGCCGATCGAGGAGACCGTCTGGGCGATGAGCGACATGATCGTACGCGGCAAGGCGCTGTACTGGGGCACGTCCGAGTGGAGCGCCGACGAGATTCGCGCCGCGTACGAAATTGCCGAGCGGCACCATCTGCACAAGCCGGTCGTCGAGCAGCCACAGTACAACCTGTTCCATCGTATCCGGGTCGAGCAGGAATACGCGCGGCTCTATGAAGACTACGGTCTCGGCCTGACGACCTGGAGCCCGCTGGCATCGGGGCTGCTCACCGGCAAGTACCGGAACGGGGTACCGCCGGGTAGCCGCGCGCAACTGCCGGGCTACGACTGGCTCCGCTCCCGGCTGACGGATTCGGCCAGTAACGACGTGGTCGAACGGCTCGGCGCGATCGCGGCCGAATTCGGCTGCAGCACCGCCCAACTGGCGATCGCATGGATACTCGCGAATCCGCGCGTGAGCTCTGTCATTACGGGCGCGTCGCGGATCGAGCAGATCGGCGACAACATGCGCGCGCTCGACGTCGCCGCGAAGCTGACGCCGGAGGTCAAGCAACGTATCGAGGAGGTCGTCGGCGACGCATTCGAGTAAGGCGACTCACGCCCACTCGCGTACAATACGCGGCCGCATTGGCGCGCGGCCCGACGGCCACGCGCAATCGTCCGTTTTCATCGATTCATCCTTCGTTTCAGGCAGCCCGCCATGCTCAGTTATCGTCACGGTTTTCATGCAGGCAACCACGCGGACGTGCTCAAGCACGCCGTCGTCGTCCAACTGCTGCGCTACCTGAACAAGAAAGACAAGTCGTATTGGTACATCGACACGCACGCCGGCGCCGGCGTGTATTCGCTGCGCGACGGTTATGCCGCCAAGACGGGGGAATTCGACACCGGCATTGGGCCGCTATGGAACGAAAAGAACCTGCCCGAGGCGCTCGGTGATTACGTCGACGAGGTGCGCGCGCTGAACGACGACGGCGAGCTTCGCTACTATCCGGGCTCGCCGTATCTCGCATGGCGATCGATGCGCGAGCAGGACCGGATGCGCCTGTTCGAAATGCATACGACGGAAATCGACGTGCTGCGTCACAACTTCCGCGATGCGGGGCGCCGTGCAATGATTTTCGCCGGTGACGGCTTCGAGGGCATCAAGGCGCTGCTGCCGCCGCCGCCGCGACGCGCGTTGGTGCTGATCGATCCGTCCTATGAGGACAAGAAGGACTACGCGCGCACGGTGACTTGCGTGACGGAATGCCTGAAGCGTTTCGCGACCGGCTGTTACGCGATCTGGTATCCGCAGGTTGCGCGGGTGGAATCGCAGCGTTTTCCGGAGCAGCTCAAGCGCCTGCAACCGAACAACTGGCTGCACCTCACGCTGACGGTATCGAATCCGCCAGCAGACGGCCTGGGCCTTTACGGCAGCGGGATGTTCATCCTGAATCCGCCGTACACCCTCGCGCAGAGCATGAACGAAGCGCTGCCCTATCTCGTCGAACGACTGGGACAGGATAGCGGCGCCCGGTGCCAGATCGAGCACCGCGGGAACTGAGCGGACGTCTTGCCGTTATGGCTGCGGTCTGGGCGTGGGTCTCTGCTGATTGGCTGGCGACACGCCCCAGCCGGGCACATTGATATACGGCGCGACAAACAGCGGGATCGATGAATTCGCCCCCTGCCCGGCCGGCGCGCGCATGCCTGCGGGCTCCACGATCGGCTCGGACGATAACGGAGCCGATTGCAACACCAGGCCGCCCTTGCCATCCTGGATCCCACGTTGTGTATCGAGAATCAGCGGCTTGGACGTCGCCGCCGCCCAGGCCGCCACGCCGTGAGCGAGCACGACAGCCCCCAGAACGAGACGCACGCGAGAAACGTGACGCACATCGAGACGCAAGCGCATGGTCGTATTCTTCCGGTTAAAACCAGGCCCATACCATAGCGCTGCGCCGACGATTTCGCCAGATCAAGCGCACAAAAAACAAAGCCCCGTCAACACGGGGCTTGCTTTTCGTTCGGTGCCACACGGCACCTGACGGTGACTCCGATTACAGCGAGTAGCCGTTGGTTTCGAGCGAGCGGATGCGGCTCTCGAGCTGGACGATGTCCGACGACGTGGCGAGGTATGCCTCACGGCGCTCACGTTCTGCGGATTCGAACCAGTTGCTCAGCTTTTCAACGATGTAGGCGATCATGATGTTCTCCAAGGAAGGGGGACCCCTGGCGAATCGAGATTCAGGGATTTCCCGTATAGGGTTATCCCGAATTATAGCGATGCCGCACCAAGATGCTAGTGAAATGCTTGCATGGAATCCATTCCATTTCGGAATGGCTTGTGAAGTATCTGCTTTAACTCATTGATTTTTATGAACATCGAGTCAATGCCTCTTTTCGACCTGGAGGGCATGCACTAATCTGGTTCACTGATCGGTTCGGCCAGGCGCGCCAAGATCGGGCATTCAGGTCGTTCGTCACCATGGCAGTGCGCGGCGAGATCGGCGAGCGTATTGCGCATATCGCTCAATTCCGCGATGCGTTTGTCGAGTTCGGCCACGTGTTCGAGGGCGATCGACTTCACTTCGACGCTGGCGCGGGTGCGGTCCTGCCAGAGCATCAGCAGCTTGCGGATATCCTCGACGAGAAAACCGAGCCGCCGCGCCTGGCGGATGAAGCGCAGGATATGGACTTCGTCCGAACCGTAGATCCGGTATCCGGCGTCGCTACGCTTGCTGGGCGCAAGAAGACCAACCTGTTCGTAGTACCGGATCATTTTTGCGCTAACGCCGGATTCGCGCGACGCGTCGCCGATATTCATTCCCTGCCCTCTCTCCATCAAGCACTGGTTCGAACATGAACGTCGAGGCAAGCAGCCGTCGACGGCACTTCGATCGTATCAAATCGCGAGATTTCGTTCCGGCGTGGGCGGTGACAAGCGGTGGATTCCGGCGACGCGCTTGGGCTGCAAACGGAGAGGTTCGTTTGCCTGCACTCGCGTTTTCGCCGCCCCAATGCAAAAACCCCCGCCTTGTCGGGCGGGGGTTCTTGGCTTAGGGAGCCTGACGATTACCTACTTTCACA
>NZ_LOSX01000084.1:0-1444 GCF_001521985.1 Burkholderia sp. RF4-BP95
TCGGCGTCGCGGGCCGTTCTATTTCCGGTACGCCAGAAAGCCGTCACGCTGCTTTTCTATATACCGACGGCGCGCTTCCTCGCCGCGCTCGATGTTCGCCATCATGGCCGTCGACCCGGTCCAGTTGTCCTGGCCCAGCTCGAACACGCTCAAACCGTACTGCGCACCGTCCTGGCCGTCGATCAACCAGGACTTGATGTAGCGCCGCTTGAGCAGCCACGTCCCGGGATGCGCGCGGCTCTCTTCCCACCGCAGCCATATCTCGTCGGGTTCCTGGATCGCCCGGGCGAGCAGCGACATATACGCGCCGCGTCCATCCTTGTCCGCCTTCCAGCTCCCGTCGCCAGCCTTGAACAGATCGTCTGAGATCGTGACGGCCGAACGCGTGGCATCCTCGAAGACCTTCGATTGACCGGGCTTCAGACCGAACTCCCGAAGAAACGCCTGCGCGTACTGTTCGGGCGCGCGGCCAGCCGGCAGCAAGCTCGACGCCGGCACCGGGGTCGGCGTCGGCAATGTCGGCAGCTCGATGCCGGACGGAAAGGTGCGCGGCAGGCTGTCGGCCGGCGGCGGCGTAAACGGCTTCATCCACTGCGCGCCGGGGTTCGAGCTGAAGCCCGGGTCCGGCAGTAGCTTCTGTCCCGTGGCCGGGTCTTTGTAAGCGAGCGCCGGCTGCTTCGCACCGGATCGGTCGACAATCTCGACCTCGACCAGGTCGCCGTCGCTGTTGCGTACGGGAATACCGTTCTGCTCGACATACGCGCGCGTGCGGGTGCGCACACGGCACCGGCACCGGTAGCCATTCGGCGGGTAGAACGTTTGCCAGAACGGATCGTCGTACCGGTAGATCGCGCCGGCCAGCGCCCGGTGTGCGGGGCGCGTCCGGCTGTCCAGGACCGCGACGTATTCCCAATACGGGTGCGTGTCGACCTGCTCGAGCTGCGCGGCGTACCGGCCGGCCATGTAGGCCGACTGCATGTTGGTCTGGAAGATCGTCTGCAAACGGCGGGGCGTCAGACGCTTGCCTTCGATCTCGCCGGTGTCCTGGTCGACGATCATGCCTTGGCCGAGCCAGCCTTTCTTTTCCAGGACAGGCGAGAGCTGCCGTTTAAACTCGTCGAACGTCGTACCCTTTTTTAACGAGGTCGCGATCGCCTGGCGAATGTCCTGGAGCACGTCGACCTTCATCACGCCTGCAACCGTGAACGCCTTCGCATGCGCCTCGGCGGCGACATCCTGCCAGCGGAAACCGATCTTGTAGCCCTTCGATTCGAAGTAGGCGATCGCCTTCTCCGGTTCGAGGCCGATCGCGTAGCCGAGATCAACCGCCATTCAGCCGCCCCCATACGTCGGCCACGAAGATGCAGCGCGCGAGCAGCTCCTGCATCGCGGTGTCGTCCATGGCCGGTTGCGCTTCGAGCAGCATCTCGATTGCTTCGTCCGG
>NZ_LOSX01000085.1:0-104238 GCF_001521985.1 Burkholderia sp. RF4-BP95
GGCTGCGCGAATGCGTGCAACGTGCACCAGCATGCGCATGCGAGCGCGTGGGGCAGCGCATTGCCGACGTCGGACGCGAAGGGCTTCTGGGGCGCGTTCGGCTGTTCGTGCTGGGCGGTCTGACATGTCGACGACAACCGGTCGGTACAGCCCCGGGTGGATCCGGGTTCTGCTTGCGCAGCCGTGGGTCGGTCCACTGGTACGACTTGCACTCGTCTCCGCGTTTCTGATCGGCGGGATCAACAAGGCGATGCATTTCGACGAAGCGGTGGCCGAGCAGGCGCATTTCGGCCTGCAGCCGGCCGCGCTGTGGGCTGCGCTGGCGGTTGTGGTCGAGATCGCCGGTTCGCTCTGCGTGGTGTTTCGCCGCTTCACGTGGCTCGGCGCCGGCAGCCTCGGCATGCTGACGCTCGTCGCGATGGTCGTGGCGAACGACTTCTGGAACCGCTCGGGCGCGGCGCATTTCATGGCGCTCAACAGCTTCTTCGAGCACCTTGGGCTGATTGCCGCGCTGGTCCTCGTCACGATGCTCGGCGACGCCCGGCGTGCGGAAGGGGACGGTCGCGCCTGAACGCCAGCGCGGCATGGCACATCACGAAGGTCGTTCGATCATGGCGCCCGTTCGCGGCGCCATGACTTTCACTGAAGATCGCGCTCGGTTTCGTCGTCGCCTGCCCCTGCGACCGGGCGGCGACGGCCCTGCTATTTCACCGGCGTGAGGACGGGGGCACCCGTGTTCTTGATCAGGAATACGACGAATTTTGCCGGCTTCGAGTTGCTGGCGTTTCGTCCGACCGTGTGCACGTCTTCCGGGCCTTCGTGGAACGTGTCGCCGGCGTGGAGCGTGACCGTCTTGCCGCCGTTCAGGCCCATCACGATGCTGCCGTCGAGCACATAGACGAATGCGTGTGCGTCGTGGCGATGGACGGGGTCGACGCTGCCGGGCGGATAATCCACGACGATCATCTCGACTTCCTTGCCCGGATACTCGGGCAACGGTTCCGTCGTCAGCTGCGTGACCTTGGCTTGCGGTGCGGCGACGACCGGCTGAACGGGCATCAGCAGCGACAACGCAAGCGGTGCAAGTGCGAGCACGATGCGTTTCATGTCGTTACTCCAGGTTGGCCTTGTCGAGCCCGAACATCTTGTCGAACGAGCCGGGCACGATGCGGAACGCGACGTTCAGCCGGTTCCAGCAGTTGATCGCACCCACGAGGACGGTGAGATCCGACAGTTCCTTCTCCGAATAATGGGCGCGCACGCGCTCGTAGAGATCGTCCGGCACGCCATGCGACGAGAGATGCGTCAGCGCCTCGGTCCATTCGAGCGCGGCGCGCTCGCGCGGCGAAAACAGCGGCGACTCGCGCCAGATCGCGACGTGATGCACGCGCAGTTCGCGCTCGCCGTGGATCTTCGCCATCTTGATGTGCATGTCGACGCAGAACGCGCAGCCGTTGAGCTGCGACGCGCGAATCTCGACGAGCTCGCGGACCGGAACCTCGATCGTCGTCTTCTGAAGCAGCCCGTCGAGTTCGACGAGTTTCCTGGTCAGTTCCGGCGATTGCTGAAAATAATTGATACGTTGGGTCATGATCCGTTCTCCTGATTGGTTGAGGCGGCACGAGTGGCCGTGCGCATGACGATGCATCGCACGACCTGCCTGACAACCATCGTAATTGCGGGTCCCACAGGCCGGTAGAACCGGGAACGTGCGCACTCTGTTGCCGCTTCGGCACCAATCACGCCGACAGGGTGACGACACTGCAGATTCCCTGCCGCACCATCTTCGAATAGGGGCACAGGCGCTCCGTGTCGCGAACGAGTTGCTCCGCGACCTGCCGGTCCACGCCCGGCATGCGGATGGTGATGTTGGCCGTCAGTGCATAGCCGCCGTCGACCGGATCGCGACCGAACGCCACTTCGACAGCGACGGTCGTTTCCCGGATGTCGATCCGATCGCGTTGCGCGAGCAGGCTCAGCGCGCCGTGAAAGCACGCGGCGTAGCTGGCCGCGAACAGTTGCTCGGGATTGGTCCCGTTGCCGGGGCCGCCGAACGCATCGGGCAGGCGCAGGTCGACGGTGAGACTTCCGTCGTCGGAACGCGCGACGCCGGATGCGCGGCCATGTCCCGTCTCGCCGCCGGACACGGTGACGATCGTCGTATAGAGAGGCTGAAAATCGCGGCCTCGATACCGATCGAGGAGGGAAAGCGGAGGGGCCTGCAGCTTCTTGTCGTCCATGATGCATGCTTGAATTCGGCGCGGCTTCGATTCCCGGCCGTTCATGTGTCGAAGTGTGTTGCCACGACGAAAGACGCTTTCATGCTAGAGGAGCGCCAATGACGGCGGTATGGCCGTCCCGGGCGATTCAATGTTGCCCTCCGGACACCAATCGGGACCGGGACACGACGCCGGACGGTTGCGATTCCGCACCGCGCGTCAGCGACCCAGGCACGCGCGCAGCGTTTGGGCGTGACGTTGCGCTTCGTCCGCGTCGGCGATGTTCGCGAACCCGATGATGAGGCCGCGCGGCGTTTGCTGCGTGTGGCTGTTCGTGTACCAGATCGACAGCGGCAGGACCGCGAGCCCGGCTTCGCGGGCGCGCGCGGCGACGGCGACGTCGTCGACCGGCCCGTCGGGCCCCGCCGCGAACTGCACCGCGAACTGGATGCCGCCAGGCGGCAGGTCGACGATCAGCCGCTCGCCGAACGTCTGCCGTAATGCGTGCACGATCAGCGTGCGGCGCTCGCCGTACAGCGTGCGCATGCGCTTCAGGTGCCGGGCGAAGTGGCCCTGTTCGATGAAATCGGCCAAGGCCGCCTGCAGGAGGGGCGGCGAGCCGGCGTTCATGCTGCAGGCCACGCGCTCGACGCGCTCCACCGCACGCTCCGGCACGACCGCGTATGCGAGCCGCAAGCCGGGATACATCGCCTTGCTGAAGGTACTGCAATAGATCACGTGATCGCGCCGGTCGAGACTCTTCAGCGCCTGCAGCGGCCGGCCGAGATAGCGGAACTCGCTGTCGTAGTCGTCCTCGATGATCCACCCGGACGTCTTTTCGGCCCAGTCCAGCAGAGCGATGCGGCGGGACAGCGTCAGCGTATGCCCGAGCGGGCTCTGATGCGACGGCGTCACGACCGCGAAGCGCGCGTGCGCGTCCAGCTGCAGGCCGCGTTCGACGTCGATTCCCTCGGCATCCACCGGCACCGGGACGAGTTGCACGCCCGTCTCGGACAGGAAACTGCGTGCGAGCAGATAGCCGGGGTCCTCGAACCAGACGCGGTCGTTCGGGCGCGCCAGGCTGCGCAGCACGAGTTCCAGCGTGGCGCGGTAGCCGCTGGTGATGAACACCTGTTCGGGCACGCAGGTGACGCCGCGTGACAGCCCCAGATAGGTGGCGATGTGTTCGCGCAGCGGCCGGTAACCGGCCGGATTCGGGTAGCCCAGCAGCGCGCGATCGCCGCTGCGCGCGCGCAGCGACACGAGGCGGTGCCAGACCTTGCGCGGAAAGGCGTCGAGGGCAGGGACCCCGGGCTGCAACGGGCGCGGCTCGCCGCTCAGCGCGACGGCGATCGGTTGCGCGCGCCGTGGAAGCGGGTTGTCGCGCGACGTGCCCGGCGCCTGAAGCACGCCGGCGTTGTTCACGTGCGCTGCCGAGTCGTCGTCACGCGCGGGCGTCGCCCGCGGCAGCGATTTCGGCAGAGACGGCGAGACGAACGTGCCTGCCGCGCCGCGCATTTGCAGATATCCCTCGTCGACCAGGATCGTGTAGGCCTGTTCGACGGTGCCGCGCGCCGTGTTCAATTGCGTCGCCAGACCGCGCAGCGCCGGCACGCGATCGCCCGGACGCAAGTGGCCCGCGGCGATCGCGGTTCTGAACCGCTCGCAGATCTGCAGATAGATCGGCAACTGATGCTGCCGGTCGATTTCGATGGTCAGCGTGGAGGGTTGCGTAGACATGACGGCCTCGTGGGTGACGGAACAGGCACGGCATGGACCAGTCCGATCGACGATTCTTGGCACTGCTGGATAGGACATGATTCTTCCACAATTGCTCCACGCGAGGCGACGGTCATCACCGCCTTTGCAGGATCCGGCACGCGTCATGTCCCTCTCGCATTCACATGAAATCCATTCGTCAGGAGATTTTGCGATGAAGATCGTTGTCATCGGCGGTTCGGGCCTGATCGGCTCGCGTGTCGTCACGCTGCTCGAGCAAGCAGGTCATCAGGCGCTCGCCGCGTCGCCGCGCACCGGCGTCAATACCGTCACGGGCGAGGGCCTGACCGACGCATTGACGGACGCGGACGTCGTCGTGGACGTGGCGAACGCACCATCATGGGAACCGCAGGCGGTCCTGGACTTCTTCCGCACGTCGGCACGCAATCTCGGCAAGGCCGAAGTGGCCGCGGGCGTGCGCCATCACGTCGCGCTGTCGATCGTCGGCTGCGACCGGATGCCGGATAACGGCTATTTCGCGGCCAAGGTGGCGCAGGAGCAGGCGATCGAGGCGGCGGGCGTGCCGTACACGATCGTGCGCGCGACGCAATTCATGGAATTCATCGGCGGCATCGCGGATTTCGCCACGGTAGACGGCACCGTGCGCATCGGCGACGGACTGTTTCAGCCGATCGCAGCGGAAGACGTGTCGGCACTCGTCGCGCAGGCCGCGCTCGCCGGGCCGCAGAACGGCACGATCGAGATCGCGGGCCCGGATCGCGCGCCGTTCGCGGAGATCGTCGCGCGCTACCTGAAGTCGGTCGGCGACACGCGCGCGGTGGTGACGGATCGCGACGCCCGCTACTACGGCGGCCGCGTCGAGGAAACCTCGCTGGTGCCGCTCGGGGCCGCGCGGCTCGGCCGCATCGGTCTCGACCAGTGGCTGGCGAGACGCTGATTCACGTTCGCACGCATGCGATACGCCGGCGCATGCCGGCGACGAGTCGATCCGTTTGAGCAGCACGTCTGGGGGCAGCGGAAATGAATCATTCGGAACCATCGGAACACGGCGCGCGGCGCGACCTGGCCAGTCGCGCCGATGCATTGTCGGCGAGCTTCGGTGCGAGCTACGCAGGCATCCTTGCATTCGTTGCCGTGGCGAACGAGGGGAGTTTCACCAAGGCCGCGGAACTGCTCGGCGTCGGGCGGCCGGCCGTGAGCCGGAACGTCCAGAAGCTGGAGGCGCAGCTGAGCACGCGGCTGTTCCAGCGGACCACGCGCACGACCGAGCTGACCTGCGAGGGCCGGCGCTTCTTCGAGAACTGCCATCAGGGCGTGGCGCAGATCGTCGAAGCCATGAACGACATGCTGGAATTGCGGCAGGGGCCGCCGCGCGGCCTCATCCGCATCAGCTCGGCAGTGGGATTCGGCAGGAAAATCGTGGCGCCGCTGCTGGAAAAGTTCGCGCACGCCTATCCGGACATCGTCATCGATCTGCTGCTCGACGATCGGCCCGTCGATCTGGTGTCCGAACGGATCGACGTGTCGTTCCGAAACGGACGCATCGAGGACTCCAGCATCATCGCCCGGCAATTGATTCCGATGCAGATGGCGCTGTGCGCGGCGCCGTCGTATGTGGCGAGGCACGGTCTTCCGCAGAGCGTCGAGGACCTCGGCCGGCACGAGTGCATCAATTTCCGGTTTGCGAGCGGACGCCTGTTCGAATGGGAATTCAACGTGGACGGCCGCGTGCAGAAGTACCTGCCGACGTCGCGCCTCACGTTCAACGACGCGGATCTGGTGGTGCGTTCAGTGTTGAACGGATCGGGCATCGCACAGATGGCGGCCTATCAGATCCGCGACCATCTCGCGTCGAACCAACTCGTCGTCGCACTCGCGAAGCATGCGCCGGAGGATCGCGGCCACTACATCTGCTATCTGAGCCGGCAACACCTTCCGACGCGCATCCGGGTCTTCGTCGACTTCATGACCGAGCAGATTCGCGCGCTCGATCTGAACTGCATGACGCGGTTCAATCCGGAGGTGCCGGTGTTGGCGTCGGCGGATTTGGCTGCTTGACGAATCCGGGAACGAAGACACCGGAGGCCCGCGGCCGGGGCCGGGGATCCTCGCGGTGCGAGAGGTGCTGCCGGCTACTGCCCGTGTCAGTGCGATTCGGCCAGGCGCGGATCGATATACGCGTCGACGTCCTGCGACTGTTTGTACACGGCATTTCGCACGTTGAACGCATTCGCGTTGCGGGTCGATCCGTAGATCGAGTCGAGCCCGTCGCCCTTGCGGAACGCTTGCTTCGCGGCCGCCGCGTCGAGCAGGTGGGTGCCTTTCAGCAACGGGAGATATTGCGTGGGCGTGAGGCCCACACGCGCCGACATGATCTTCACCGCATCGGCCTGCGTCTTCGGATCGTTGATGTACGCGACGCAGCGATACCAGACCTTGACCACCTTCGCCCAGTCGGCCCGACGCGCGGCGAGGCTCGCCGGCGCGACCGTGATCGCATCGTAGATCAGCCCCGGCGCATCCGCCGACGTGAAGATCGCCCGTGCGCCGGGCGCGCGTTTCAACGCCTCGCCCGCGTTCGGCTGCCATGCGGCCACCGCAGCGATGTCGTTCGACGAACCGAGCACCTGCGGCAGTTCGTTCGTCTTCGCATTCACGAGCGTGACGTCGCCGTCCTTGAGCCCGTGCTTCTGCAGCGCGGTTTCCAGCAGCAGGTGATCGACCAGGCCGAGCTCGACGCCGACCTTCTTGCCTTTCAGGCCTTCGACGGTGCGCAGCGGCGGCTTCGCGACGATCATGTCGTTGCCGGCTGAATAGTCGGTCAGCAGGATCATGACGTTCTTCGCGCCGGCCGCGCCGGTGACGAGCGCATCGCCGTTGGTCGCCGCGACCGCGTCGAGCTTGCCGGCGGAAAACGCGTCGAGCGATGCCGAATAATCGAACCATTCGAAGTCGACGTCGACGCCGGCTTCCTTGAACCAGCCCTTGTCGAGCGCGACCTGGAACGCGACCCAGCCCGGCCAGTCGCTGTAGCCGATTTTCAGGGGCGCCGCCGCGTGCACGGCGGGCGCCGCCAGCAGCGCGGCGGCCGTGACGGCGGCGCTCAACGCATGACGGATGGAACGGAAGGAACGGCGGGACGGCAGGCGGCGGAACGCCAGGGCGGGACGGGTCATCGTAGTTCTCCAGGAGACCGGGATCGGGATCGATTCGGACCGCGCCTGTGCGCGGTCCGGCCGCGTGGCCGGTTCCTGCGGATGCGGAACGAGAAGCGGCCACGGAGAGGCGCGACGGCCGTTGCCATCGCCAATCTCCCGGGCTTTTGTCCCGCCGTGTAGCACGCGTGCATCCGGTCTCGCGATCGGACGCACCCGCGCCGGGCTGCTCTCGGACCAGACGTTCGATGAACCGGAACCCTAGCACCCCTAAGATGCGACGCCGCCGCACCTCTCGGCGTCATACCGAGCGAGAAGCGTGCCAATCACGCGCGGCAACGCGATTCAACGGCGGCGGACGGTGCGCTGAAGTTCGATGAAGCGGGCGGAGAACAGCGCGCTCAATGCGCGCCGGAGCAGGTCGAGCTTGTTCATGACGAGTGGGGTATCGAGTGACGATGCATCCATTCAGCAATGCCCATGCCATCGCGGATCGCGCGGTGCACGCGCGCGCGACGCGCACTGCGCCGGTGCGCGATCGCGTGCGCATGGTGCGTCGCACGCCCGCCGCGAGGGCAAGCGGTCGCCGCCGATTCGTGCATGCCGTGCGTCATCGAGCCGTCGCGCCATGTCGTGCGGTCTGTGCGGTCATTGCACGGCGGCTGGCACGCAACTCGCTTTATCGATGCCCGAGAGGTGCGAAGCAATTTGCATCATCTTCAGGATCGCTAGGGTTCCGGTCGTGCGGCGTTCGCGCCGCGCGATGACTGGTCCGAGAGCAATCCGGTCTTGCCTTCGCCTCGATTCGAGGAAACGGCGAGGCTCCACGGAGGGATAAAAGCCCGGGAGGTCGCGATGTCGTTCGGTCGCCCTCTCACGCCTTTTGTCCAACCGACCACGGAGCCGCCATGTCGCCGAGCCCCCAAGCCGTCCCCGTCCTTGTTCCACCGCCGCACGTCGCGTGGGAAACGCTGATCCCCGCAGGAACCCACTGGTCCGGCATCCTTCGCCGCGGCCTCGCGCTGCGCATCGTCGATGTCGACGGCGGCGCGAACCTGTCCGCCGTCTTTCATCGCCAGGAAGATCCGCTCGAACGCTACAACATGGCCGACACGCTGAAGGCGCAGCACACCGCGCACCTCACGCGCGGCCATGCGCTGTATACGGACATGGGGCGCGTGATCGCGTCGATCACGGCCGACACGCTCGGCTGGCACGACCCGCTCGGCGGCGTCGGCGATGCGCGGTTGTTCGCGCACAAGTACGGCACGACCTCGTACCAGGCCGATCGCAACGCGATGATCCGCAACGGCCGCGACAGCCTCGTGCTCGAGCTTGCGAAATACGGCCTGTCGGCGCGCGATCTCGCCGCGAACGTCAACTTCTTCAGCCGGCTCGACACGCGCGACGACGGCACGCTCGATTTCGTCGCCGGCCATTCGCCGGCCGGCAGCGCGCTCGACCTGCGCTTCGAGATGAACACGCTCGCGGCGTTCTCGACCGCGCCGCATCCGCTCGATCCGCGTGCGGACTATGCGCCGAAGCCCGTAAAGCTGATCGCGTACCGCGCGTATCCGGCGGACGGCGCCGCGCCCGAGGACGACCCGTGCCGCCGCGCGTGCGCGGAGAACGTGCGCGGCTTCGCCAACACCGACCGCCTGTTCGCGTAAGGAGCCCGTCATGCCGATCATCGAAAGCCGTCTCGACCCGCGCGACGCGATTCACGACACCACGCTGAAAGCGGGCGAACCGTGGCTGCACGACCTGAAACGCGGACAGGTCTTCCGCATCCTCGACCTGGAAGGCAACCAGGCGGTCGACACGTTGTTCTACCGGTCCGACGACACCGAGGAGCGCTACAGCGCGCAGGACACGATCCGCGCGCAGCGCAACCTGTACCTGAGCGCGGGCAGCGTGCTGCTGTCCAGCCGGGGCAACCCGATGGTGACGATCGTCGCTGACACCTGCGGCCGCCACGACACGCTCGGCGGCGCATGCGCGGCCGAAAGCAACACCGTGCGCTATGCGCTCGACAAGCGTTACATGCACAACTGCCGCGACAGCTTCCTCAACGCGATCGCGCACTGCACGTGCGGCGCGGGCACGCGGCTCGGCAAGCGCGACCTCGTCGGCAACGTCAACTTCTTCATGAACGTACCCGTCACGCCGCTTGGCGGGCTCACGTTCGAGGACGGCATTTCCGCGCCCGGCAAGTACGTCGAGATGCGCGCGGAGATGGACGTCACCGTGCTGATCTCGAACTGCCCGCAACTCAACAACCCGTGCAACGGCTACAACCCGACGCCCGTGCGCCTCACGATCTGGGAGGCTGAATGAACTACGCCCACGCTCACGATCGTTCGCGGGAGGCAACATGAGATTCGCCAAGGTCCTCGTCGCGAACCGCGGCGAAATCGCGTGCCGCGTGATCCGCACGCTCAAGCGGCTCGGCATCGCGTCGGTTGCGATTTATTCGGACGCCGATCGAGACGCGCGTCACGTGGCGCTCGCCGATGAAGCGGTGCGTGTCGGGCCCGCGCCGGCGGCCGACAGCTACCTGAACGTCGCGGCGATCCTCGCCGCCGCGCGCGCGACCGGCGCGCAGGCCGTGCATCCCGGCTACGGTTTCCTGTCCGAGCATGCCGGCTTCGCCGATGCATGCGAGGCGGCGGGCCTGCGCTTCATCGGGCCGCGCGGCGATCACATGCGCGCGTTCGGCCTGAAGCACACCGCACGCGCGCTCGCCGCCGCGCACGGTGTCGCGCTGCTGCCGGGCACGGGACTGCTCGACGGCGTGGCGACGGCGCTCGCCGAAGCCGACGCAATCGGGTATCCCGTGATGCTGAAAAGCACCGCCGGCGGCGGCGGGATCGGCATGTCGCTCTGCCGCGATGCCGCGCAGCTCGAGGCGGCCTTCGAATCCGTCGTGCGGCTCGGCAACGCGAACTTCGCGCATGCGGGCGTCTATCTCGAGAAGTTCGTCGAACACGCGCGGCACATCGAAGTGCAGATCTTCGGCGACGGCCGGGGCGGCGCGATCGCGCTCGGCGAACGCGATTGCTCCGTGCAGCGCCGCAACCAGAAAGTGATCGAGGAAACGCCCGCGCCCGACCTGACCGGCGCCGAGCGCGACGCGCTGCACGCGAGCGCTGTGCGGCTCGCCCGCGCGGTCGGCTACGCGTCGGCCGGCACCGTCGAATTCGTGTTCGACGCGAACGCGCGGCAGTTCTATTTCCTCGAGGTGAATACGCGGCTGCAGGTCGAACATTGCGTGACCGAAGCGGTGACGGGCGTCGATCTCGTGGAGTGGATGATCCTGCAGGCCGAAGGCGATCTGCCGCCGCTCGACTCGCTGGCCGTCGCGCCGCGCGGCGCGAGCATCCAGGTGCGGCTCTATGCGGAGGATCCGCACAAGCAGTTCCAGCCGAGCGCGGGGCTGCTCACGCACGTCGCGTTTCCGGACGACGTGCGCGTCGACGGCTGGATCGAAGCGGGCACCGAAATCAGCGCGCATTACGATCCGCTGCTCGCGAAGCTGATCGTGCGCGGCGATACGCGGCGCGACGCGCTGGCCGCATTGCAGGCCGCGCTCGCGCGTACCGAGCTGTACGGAATCGAGACCAACCTCGACTACCTGCGCGCCGTCGTCGGCTCGGACACGTTCGCGCGCGGCGCGCCGACGACGGCATTCCTGTCGCGCTTCGCGTTCGCGCCGCACACGATGGACGTGCTCGACGGCGGCGTGCAGACCACCGTGCAGCAGGCCCCCGGGCGCGTCGGCTACTGGAGCGTCGGCGTGCCGCCGTCCGGGCCGATGGACGATCGCGCATTCGACCTCGCGAACGCGCTGCTCGGCAACGCGCGCGACGCGGCGGGGCTCGAATTCACGATGGTCGGCGCGACGCTGCGCTTCAACACGGCGACGCTGTTCGTGCTCGGCGGCGCGCCGCTCGCGGCTACGCTCGACGGCGAGCCCGCGCCGTTCTGGCAAGTGCTGCGCGCGCGGCCCGGCGCGGTGCTGAAGCTCGGCGGCGTGACCGGCGCGGGCGTGCGCGCCTGCCTCGCGGTGAAGGGCGGGCTGCAGGTGCCCGACTATCTCGGCAGCAAGGCGACCTTCACGCTCGGCCAGTTCGGCGGCCACGCGGGGCGCGCGCTGCGCAAGGGCGACGTGCTGCATCTGCACGCGGACGCGGGGCGCGGCGACGCGGGCGCGGCGCTGGCCACGGCCGACGTTCCCGCGCTGACGCATGCGTGGACGCTCGGCGTGCTCGACGGGCCGCACGGCGCGCCGGATTTCTTCACGCCCGACGACATCGCGATGCTCTACGGCACGCAGTGGACGGTCCATTACAACTCCAGCCGCACCGGCGTGCGACTGATCGGCCCGAAGCCGCAATGGGCACGCGTGGACGGCGGCGAGGCCGGCCTGCATCCGTCGAACATCCACGACAACGCGTATGCGATCGGTGCGGTCGATTTCACCGGCGACATGCCGGTGATTCTTGGCCCGGACGGGCCGAGCCTCGGCGGCTTCGTGTGCCCGGTGACGGTCGTGCGCGACGAGTTGTGGAAGCTCGGGCAGTTGCGCCCGGGCGACACCGTGCAATTCGTTCGCGCCCGCGTGTCGCCCGCGCCCGCGGTCGCCGCGATCGCGCCTGTGGCACCCGCGGGCGCGCCGGACGATTGCGTGCTGCATCGCGACCCGTCGGCCGGCGGCGGCATCGGCGTGGTGTACCGACGCTCGGGCGATCGCAACGTGCTGGTCGAATACGGGCCGCTCGTGCTCGACCTCAACCTGCGTTTTCGCGTGCACGCGCTGATGTGCTGGCTCGACGCGCACCGCCTGCCCGGCATGCTCGACCTGACGCCGGGAATTCGCTCGCTGCAGGTGCAGTTCGACGCGCGGACGCTGCCGCTCGCCACGCTGCTCGCGCATCTGCAGGCCGCCGAGCGCGAACTGCCGGACGTGGCCGACATGCGCGTGCCGAACCGCATCGTGCATCTGCCGCTGTCGTGGGACGACCCGTCGACGCGCGTCGCGATCGAGCGCTACATGCAGTCGGTGCGGCCCGATGCGCCGTGGTGCCCGAGCAATATCGAGTTCATCCGGCGCATCAACGGCCTGGCGAGCATCGACGACGTCAGGCGCATCGTGTTCGACGCGCGCTATCTGGTGATGGGGCTCGGCGACGTCTACCTCGGTGCGCCGGTCGCGACACCGATCGATCCTCGGCATCGGCTGGTGACCACGAAATACAACCCCGCGCGCACCTGGACGCCGGAGAACGCGGTCGGCATCGGCGGCGCGTATCTGTGCGTGTACGGGATGGAAGGGCCGGGCGGCTACCAGTTCGTCGGCCGGACCGTGCAGATGTGGAACCGCCACCGCACCACGCGCGAATTCGAGGCCGGCAAGCCCTGGCTGCTGCGCTTCTTCGACGAGATCCGCTTTTACGAAGTCAGCGAGGCGGAGTTGACCGCGCTGCGCGCGGATTTCGTCGCGGGCCGCGCGTCGCTGAGGATCGAGGAATCCGTGTTCGATCTGGGCGCATACAACCGCTTCCTGCGCGACGAGGCGGATTCGATCGCGACGTTCAAGGCCGCGCAGCAAACCGCGTTCGAAGCCGAGCGTGAGCGATGGCGGGCGGCCGGGCATGCGGAATACGTCGGCGACGCGGAGCAGGGCGACGCGCAGGCGGCGCGGGCGGCGGGCGTGCTCGACGACACGCAGCGGGCGATCACCGCGGACGTGTCGGGCAGCGTGTGGAAGGTGCTGGTCGAGGCCGGCGAGCGCGTGACCGAAGGGCAGGTCGTCGCGATCGTCGAGTCGATGAAGATGGAGGTGGCGATGACGGCAACGGAAGACGGCACGATCGAGACGATCGATTGCGCGCCGGGCGCGGCGGTGGTGGCCGGGCAGCGGCTGATGGTGATGAAGGCGGGCGCCGCCGAGGAGGTCGCATGAGCACGACGGAACGTTCCATCCTGCCCGCGCTACGGTCGATTGCCGCGCTGCGCGCGCGCTACGCGGCGGGCGACCTGACGCCGCATGCGCTCGTCGACGCGATCGCCGCGCATTTCGACGCAGGCGATCCGCATCATGCGTGGATCCGTCCGCTGACGCACGCGGAGATGACGCGGTATGCCGACGCGCTCGCCGGGCGCGACGTCGCGTCGTTGCCGCTTTACGGCGTGCCGTTCGCGATCAAGGACAACATCGACCTCGCCGGCATACCGACGACGGCGGCCTGCCCGGCTTATGCATACACGCCGGCGCGCAACGCGCCCGTCGTCGAGCGGTTGATCGCGGCCGGTGCGATTCCGATCGGCAAGACCAATCTCGACCAGTTCGCGACCGGGCTGTCGGGGCAGCGCTCGCCTTACGGCGCGTGCCGCAACGCGCTCGATCCGCGCTATGCGTCGGGCGGATCGAGTTCCGGGTCGGCGGTGGCGGTCGCGCTCGGCGTCGCGACGTTCTCGCTCGGCACCGACACGGCCGGTTCCGGGCGCGTGCCGGCCGCGTTCCATGGCCTCGTCGGGCTCAAGCCGACTCGCGGCGTGGTGAGCACGCTCGGCGTCGTGCCGGCCTGCCGGTCGCTCGATTGCGTGTCGGTGTTCGCGCATTCGCCGGCCGATGCGCGGGCGGTGTTCGACACCGCGCATGGCGTGATCGAAGGCGATCCTTACGGGCGCGCATGGCAGCCGCCGGCGGGCGCGGGCGGACCGCGCGCGCATCCGGCGCGGCCGCTCGCGCAGGTGCGCTTCGGCGCGCCGCGTGCCGATCAGCTCGAATTCTTCGGCGACGAATCGTACCGTGCCGCATGGGGCGCGGCGCTCGAACGCCTGCGCGCGACCGGCGCGGCAGTCGTCGAGATCGATTTCAGCCCGTTCCTGGCGGCCGCGCGGTTGCTGTACGAAGGCCCGTGGGTTGCCGAGCGGCTGGCCGCGATCGGCGCATTCGCCGCGCGGGAACCCGATGCGCTGCATCCGGTGATTCGCGAAATCGTCGGCGGCGCGTCGCGCTTCAGCGCGGCCGACGCGTTCGCGGCATTCGACCGGCTCGCGACGCTGCGCGTCGAGGCGGCGCGCGCGTGGGGCGGGCTCGACGCGATCGTGATGCCGACCTCGGCGACGACCGCGACCGTCGGCGCGCTCGAAGCCGATCCGATCGGCGTCAACTCGCGCTTCGGCTACTACACGAATTTCGTCAACCTGCTCGACCTGTCGGCGATCGCCGTGCCGGCCGGCACGTGCGAAAGCGGACGTCACGCGGGGTTGCCGTTCGGGATCACGTTCGTCGGTCGTGCGCACGACGATGCGCGGCTGCTCGATCTCGCCCAGGCGTGGGTCGACGGCGCGGTCGCTGCCGATGATGGCGGGCCGCTCGCACTGGCGGCCTCCGCGCCCGATGTGTCGTCCGCTGTCGTGCGCGTGGCCGTCGTCGGCGCGCATCTGCGCGGCGAGCCGTTGAACGGGCAGCTCACGCAGCGGGGCGCGCGGTTCGTCGCCGCGACGACGACGGCCGCCGCCTATCGCCTCTACGCGCTGTCCGCGGCGGCCTGCGGCGGCGTCGCCAAGCCGGGCCTCGTGCGCGTGCCGGACGGTGGCGCGCCGATCGCGGTCGAGATCTGGGAGATGCCCGTCGACGCGTACGGCAGCTTCGTCGCCGGGATTGCGGCGCCGCTCGGCATCGGCACGCTGACGCTCGCGGACGGCTCGCAGGTGCAGGGCTTCCTGTGCGAAAGCGCGGCGCTCGACGATGCGCAGGACATCACGCGCTTCGGCGGCTGGCGGGCTTACCGCGCCCAGGCCGCCAGCGGCGCATTGCAATGAACGTCCGGTCGCGCGTTGCTCCGGCATGCGCGCGACCGGCACCTGAAACGATACGGAGATTCCCATGTCAACGACCCGCAACACGACCGGTTGGCTCGCCGTGCGCCGCGAGCTGACGGCGCGCGGCAAATGGACGCTCGGCCTGGCGTCCTTCCTGCTGCCGTTCGCCGTCTGGTGCCTGATCAGCTATGTGCCGTTCGTCTGGCATCCGCAAATGCGCATCACGAATCCGGGAAGCGTCGACTATTTCCAGACCGGCATGCAGATCGACCGCGACGTGTTCGACGACGAGCTCGCGCATGCGCGTGCGACGCACGCGGCCGTGCCCGAGGGCGTGCGCGCGAACCCGGTGTACCTGCCTGCGCCGCACCAGGTGCTGCGCGCGTTCTACACGGCGTTCACGACGCCGCCCGCGTCGCGCGATGGCGTGTGGCTGCACGAAAGCCTGTGGCACAGCATCCGGATCATCTTCTGGGGCTTCGTGATCTCGTCCGCGATCGGCGTGCCGCTCGGCATCGTCTGCGGCACCTTCAGCGCGCTCGCGCGGCTGCAGGAGCCATTCCTGGAGTTCTTCCGCTACCTGCCGGCGCCGGCGTTCGGCGCGCTGATGGTTGCGATCCTCGGCATTTACGACGCGCCGAAGGTCGCGATCATCGTGATCGGCACGCTGTTCCAGCAGGTGCTGATCATCGCGAACACGACGCGCAAGCTCGAATACGGGCTGTTCGAAGCGGCGATGACGCTCGGCACGAAGAAGCTTCAGCTGCTCACGCACGTCGTGATTCCGGGTGTGCTGCCGGACCTGTATCGCGACCAGCGGATCCTGCTCGGCTGGGCGTGGACCTACCTGATCGTCGCCGAACTCGTCGGCACGAGCTCGGGCATCACCTGGTACATCAGCCAGCAGGCGCGCTACCAGCACTTCGACAACGTCTATGCGGCAATCCTGATGATCGGGATCATCGGCCTCGGCACCGACATCGCGCTCGGACTGCTCGGCCGCAAGCTGTTTCCGTGGGATCGCACGCTGAAGGCGTGACGCCCGTTGACGCGCATCCATCGACCGATTTCCGTAGAGGGCATCATGCAGAATCCGCAAGCCGTTCCCGATTACCTGATTCAATCCGACGCGGTGCGCGAGCGCTTCGCGCGGCTCAAGGCCCGCGACGTGATTCTCGACGTGCGGCATGTCGGCAAGCGTTTCGCGACGCCGCAGGGCGAGTGCGTCGCGCTCGACGACATCAGTTTCCGTACCCATCGGCGCGAGTTCGTGTGCGTGATCGGCCCGTCCGGCTGCGGCAAGTCGACGCTGATTCGCATCCTGGCGGGGCTCGAGACGCAGACGAGCGGCGAGGTGCTGCTGGACGGCAAGCCCGTGCAGGGGCCCGGCGCCGATCGCGGGATGGTGTTTCAGGGCTATACGCTGTTTCCGTGGCTCACCGTGAAGAAGAACGTGATGTTCGGCCTCCGAATGAACGGCAGCAGCGGCAGCGAAGCCGAGCGCGAGGCGCTGCAATGGCTCGATCTGGTCGGGCTGACGCGTTTCGCCGACGTGTATCCGCATCAGTTGTCGGGCGGCATGAAGCAGCGCGTGGCGATCGCCCGCGCGCTCGCGAACCGTCCGCGCATCCTGCTGATGGACGAGCCGTTCGGCGCGCTCGACGCGCAGACGCGTGCGCGGATGCAGACACACCTGCTCGACATCTGGCGCAATATCGACGTGACGATCCTGTTCATCACGCACGATCTCGACGAGGCGATCTTCCTCGCGGACCGGATTCTCGTGCTGAAGGCGAACCCGGGCGGCGTGCAGGAACTGATCGAGGTGCCGGTGGCGCGGCCGCGGGATTATTCGCAGGTCAATATGCCCGAATTCGTCGCGACGAAGGCCCGGCTCGAAGCGCTGATCCATCCGAAGGAGGAGGCGGCGGACGACGAAGGCGTGAAGCCGCACATGATCCGGATGACGGACGTTTCGGACAATGTCGAGTAGCGGGAGAGCCGGGCATGCATATGTGCCCGTGATGACGTACGGATCGAGATCGAGTGCGAACTTATCTAGTCAGCGGTCTCGGTTCGGATTTTCCATTAATCGAGCCGAGTGGCGTGCGGGGTGAAATAATGCCGTTAAAAGTGCGTTTAAATAATGTCGGAATTCTGGGCTGGTTGCGTGAGTCTTTTTGTTTCGATTTTGTGTGAGGTATAAGGGTTAATTCACATAATCACGCATCGAGGCCATGGATTCGTGTCGGAGGCGGTGGCATTAATAAAAAATGCTAATAAAACGGTCGAACATTTCACGTTCCCGCGCATCCTTGAGGGGCGTGCTCCTGGTGCGTTGATTTATCCTTGATGAGAATGATGCGAAATACAGGATCAATCATTGGTATTGTTTTGATGAGCCAGGAATTTTATAAAAAATAATCGAGAACTGTCAGCGTTTACAGGTTCATTGGATTAACTGCGCGGTGTAAATTTAAATCGCGGGACAACTTGAGGTTTCAAGGTTTCATGACGAATCGTCACTCGATCGGTGATTGAAGGTCGTCTGAAACAGTCCGCGCACCGGCCGCCCCATTTACCTGAACGGGAGTTCCTATGTCACGCGTTACCGATGTGCTCGTCTCGATCGATACCGAAACGATTCTCCAAAAATATCCGAATCCCAGCCGGGATCCGAAAAACCCGACGCTGATCGACTGGAAGCACGTGTACATGGTCACGAACCAGGACAACGTCGTCTCCGGGCAGGCGGGCGGCGAACTCGACCTGAGGGCCCAGGTCGGCGACCTGATCCGTTGGCGCGAAACGAGCCTGTCCCTGGGCTTCGAGAAGCAGGTGGTCTTCTACGGCTTCATCGCCAACCAGGGCAAGGACCTGATTTCGACGCCGACGCCGCGCAAGGCCACCGCGTCGGTCCCGATTCCGAATCCGAGCTCGCCGTCGACGCCGACCTGCCAGAAGGTGGACAACTACTACTGGTCGTCGGAAACGCTGTCGGAAGGCCGCGTCACCTATCACTTCTACTTCCAGATCATCGACCGCAACTGCCAGTCGCTGGGTTGCTATCAGTGGGATCCGTTCATCTCGATCCACAACTGATCTCGGCAGGCGGGCGGCCGCGTGGCGGTCGCCCGCGTCATATTCCCGTTCCGGAGGACGTGCCATGTCTGGTCTTCGTTGCGATGTGCTTGCGATCGTCGATGCCGTCACGCTGCTGTCGACCTATCCCGATGCGAGCCGGAACGCCGATGCGCCGACGGTGATCGACGGCCGGCACATCTACGTGGTGAGCCCCGGCGACACCGGGACGCTCGGCCGCAAC
Organism: Burkholderia sp. RF4-BP95; assembly: GCF_001521985.1. Taxonomy (NCBI): domain Bacteria; kingdom Pseudomonadati; phylum Pseudomonadota; class Betaproteobacteria; order Burkholderiales; family Burkholderiaceae; genus Burkholderia; species Burkholderia sp. RF4-BP95. The sequence continues at coordinate 18,273 of NZ_LOSX01000085.1, forward strand.
GACAGCCGGCTCTTTGCCGGCCTGTCGCCGGGCGACCAACTCCGCCTGCGCGAAACGGCGCTGGCGCTGCGTGCCGAAGCGAGCGTGCTGTTCATCCGGTTCGCATTGAAGGACGCGGGCATCGTCGCGCCGATCGAACCGGAGGTGCGCGACGCCGCGACGCCGGTGCCGTCCGACGACGACCTGCTCCATCCGCAGTGCCGGCCGATGCCGGATCACTACTGGCGCAGCGACGTGCTGGCCGCGGGCGCCACCACGTGCACGGCCGATTTCGCCGTGCTGGATCGCGATGGTGCCGTGTCCGGTTATTTCCGCTGGGAGACGTCGATCGAGATCGACGACGGCGGGGCGGATTCGTAGCAGTCCGATTTAAGGCCGTCGCCGGGTCGCGACGGCAACGTCAACCTGGCGCCCGATACCGGCGTTCCGGCGATTTTCCGCGCGAATGCCGCGTTCAAGCAGGATTCCGAACCGTTTGGCGCGCGGGCCGCACGCGTTTCAGGGACGGCCCGCCCGGGTCAGTTTCGCTCCTGTTCCAGCCAGCGTCGTTGCGATGCGTAAAGATGCATGCGCACGGCCGCCTGGGCCATCAGCACCTCGCCGTTTTCCAGCGCGTGAAGAATGGACTCGTGTTCGTCGAACGCCTTTGCCCATGTCTGCCTGTTTTCGGTGCGCGCGCTGACGCGCGACGAGATCGGACTGTGGCGTCCGTCGAACAGCTCGCCCACCAGCCTGACCAGCACCGAATTGCCGGTCATCGCTGCGATCGCGACGTGGAATTCGCGATCGTGCGCGAGCGGGGAACGGCCTTCCGCGATGGCGGACCGCATCGCCTCGACCGCGCGGCGCACGGGCGCCAGCCGTTCGGGCGTCGCGTGTGCGCATGCGAGTTCGACGACGCTGCCTTCCAGCGCGGCGCGGGCGCTCATCAGTTCGATCGGATTTTCGCCCAGCGGTGTCGCCGCGGCATTCGACGCCTTCGCGGGAGGGCACACGAACACGCCGGAGCCCATCCGAACTTCGACGATGCCCTCGATCTCCAGCGCAATGAGCGCCTCGCGAACCGACGGGCGTGATACGCCCAACTGCTGAGCCAGATCCCGCTCGGGCGGCAGGCGTTCTCCGTCGGCGAACCGCCCCTCTTCGATGAGCGAACGAATCTGGTCGGCGATGCGCTGATACAGGCGGCGCGTATCCACCTGTTTGAACTGGTCCAGCAATGCTCCCCCCTTGCCGCGTCGCGCGGTTGTCCGATCCGAAGCGATCAGTCTACTGCACTTTGAATGGCCTGACCAATTGGCGCGGCGTCAAGGGCCTCGTTCGACGTCGCAACGAGCCGGATGGGCAAATTGGCCTTACCAAACCTCCGGCCGCTCGGCGTGCCCGTCGATTTCGCTTGCCTTCCAACGGCAGCAAGGAAAAATGGAAATATCCGAACCATGCGACATGCACTTGCCACCGAGCCTTTTTAGGGATTTTCCTGAATATTCTGTCAATTGGCTTGACCAATTAAGGCCAGACCAATAGCCTGTGTCTGGTCAGGCCAATTCGGTGGGGGCACGCGCCGCACCGTCCTGTTTCATCCATTACCGAGATACCGATGAGAACCGTCATTTGTGAAGAACCCGGTCGTCTGGTCGTTGCCGAGCGCCCGGTGCCGGCCGCAGGCCCCGACGATGTCCTGATCCGCGTGAAGCGGGTTGGTGTATGCGGCACCGACATGCATATCTTCACCGGCAACCAGCCGTACCTCGCCTATCCGAGGGTGATGGGGCACGAGCTGGCCGGCGTCGTCGAGACCGCACCGGCGGGCGCGCGCGTCAAGGCCGGCGACCAGGTCTACGTGATGCCGTATCTGTCGTGCGGGACGTGCGTCGCGTGCCGCGCGGGCAAGACCAATTGCTGCACCCGGATCGAGGTGCTGGGCGTGCACGCCGACGGCGGCATGGTCGAATACCTCGCCGTGCCGCAGGCCTTCGTGTTCGCGGCCGACGGCGTCACGCTCGACCAGGCCGCGATGATCGAATTCCTCGCGATCGGCGCGCACGCGGTCGCGCGTGCCGAGGTCCGATCCGGGCAACGCGTGCTGGTCGTCGGGGCGGGCCCGATCGGCATGGCCGCGCTGATCTTCGCCACGCTGCGCGGCGCGCGGGTCTGCGTGCTCGACGGCCGCGCGGACCGGCTGGCGGTCTGCGCGACGGCGCTGGGCGCGCACGCCACCGTGCCGCTCGACACGAGCGGAGCCGACGCCGAGCGCCTCGCGGCGCTGACCGACGGCGAATTCTTCGATGTCGTGTTCGACGCCACCGGCAATCTCGCGGCGATGGAGCGCGGCCTGGACTTCGTCGCGCACGGCGGCAAGTACGTGCTGATCTCGCTCGTGAAGGGCCGCATTTCGTTCTCCGATCCGGAATTCCACAAGCGCGAGACGACGCTGCTCGCGAGCCGCAACGCGACGCCGGCCGATTTCGAAACGGTGCTCGACGCGATGCGTGCGGGGCGGGTGCCGACCGACGCGCTGAAGACGCACGCGCTGACGCTCGCGGACCTGCCCGACCGGTTCGCGGAACTCCTCGAACCGGACGCCGGCGTGATCAAGGCGCTCGTCGAATGCTGAACGCGGAGCGCGAACCGATGGGCAATCCGGTCCTGCAGTTCGGCACCAGCCGCTTTCTCCAGGCGCACGTCGACCTGTTCGTGTCGGAAGCGCTGGCCGCCGGCCGCGCGCTCGGCGCGATTACCGTGGTGCAGACGACGTCGAGCGCGGAAAGCCGTGCGCGCATCGATGCGTTGCGCGCGAGCGGGCGCTACCCGGTGCGGATTCGCGGCCGGCGGCACGGCGAGACGATCGATCGCGAGGTCGAGTGCACGGCGATCACGGAAGCGTTGCATGCGGCGAACGACTGGGCGAGGTTGCGCGAGCACGTCGCAGGCGAGGTCCGGGTCATCGTGTCCAACACCGGCGACAGCGGCTATGCGCTGTTCGACGACGGGGCCGAGCTTCTGGCCGGCCACCGCGCGCCGCGCGGTTTCGCGGCGAAGCTCGCGGTGCTGCTGCACGAGCGCTTCCGCGCGGGCGGGGCGCCCGTCACGCTGCTGCCGTGCGAACTCGTCGCGCGCAATGGCGACACGCTGCGCGATCTCGTCATCGCCGTCGCGCGGGGCTGGCGCGCGGACGCGGCGTTCGTCGATTACCTGATCGGCGGCTGCGTGTGGGTCAACTCGCTCGTCGACCGGATCGTGTCGGAGCCGATTCACCCGGTCGGCGCGATCGCCGAACCGTATGCGTTGTGGGCGGTGCGGCGCACGGCGGGGATGACGCTGCCGTGCGAGCACCCGGACATCGTCGTGACCGACGATCTCGAACGTTACGAGCGCCTGAAGCTGCTGCTGCTCAATCTCGGGCACACGGTGCTCGCGGAGCAATGGCGCACGCGCGGCGGCGCGCCTGACATGACGGTGGGCGCAGCGATGGACGATCCCGCGTACCGCACGCCGCTCGAGGCGGTGTGGAGCGACGAGGTGATGCCGGTGTTCGATGCGCTCGGCGAGCGCGACGCGGCGCTGGCCTACCTCGATGAGGTGCGCGATCGTTTCCTGAACCCGTTCCTCGCGCACCGGCTGGCCGATATCGCGGGCAATCACGACGTGAAGAAGACACGGCGCCTGCGCCCGGTGGTCGACCTGGCGCGCGCGCTGAAGCTATCGGTCGCGCAGCCGTACCTGATCGCGGCGCTCGGGTAGGCGGGCGTGCGGCCCGGCGTCCAGCGAAGTGAAATCGAATGAAATGGAATGGAGACACGCAACGATGACGACACGCATTATCGATGAGCAGGTACGTGACATTCGCTTTCCGACGTCCAGGAGCATGGACGGCTCGGATGCAATGAACGGCAACTCCGACTATTCGGCGACCTACGTGACGCTCGTCACCGATGCCGACGACGGCCTTCGCGGGCACGGGCTGACGTTTACGATCGGCCGCGGCAACGAGCTGTGCGTCGAGGCGGCGCACGCGCTCGCGAAGCTGTTCGTGATCGGCCGGTCGCTCGACGAGATCACGGCCGATTTCGGCGCGTACTGGCACGAAATGGTCGCGGGCGACTGCCAGTTGCGCTGGGTCGGCCCGGAGAAGGGCGTGGTGCATCTCGCAACGGCGGCGCTGATCAACGCGATCTGGGATCTCTGGGCGAAAACGGCGCGCAAGCCGGTCTGGAAATTCCTGGTCGACATGCCGCCCGAGCAACTCGTGAACTGCATCGACTTCACGTACATCGACGACGTGCTGACGCGCGACGAGGCCGTCGCGATGCTGCGCCGGGCCGCACCGGGCAAGGCCCAGCGCGAGCGGGAGATGCGCGAGCACGGCTTCCCCGGATACACGACCGCGGCCGGCTGGCTGGGTTATTCCGAGGAGAAGATGCGCGCGCTCGCACGCGCCGCGGTGGCGGACGGATGGACCCACCTGAAGCAGAAGGTCGGCGCGGATCTCGAACAGGACGTGCGGCGTGCACGCATCCTGCGCGAAGAACTCGGCTGGGAGCGCAAGCTGATGATGGACGCGAACCAGAACTGGGGCGTCGACGAGGCGGTCGCGAACATGCGGGTGCTCGCGCGGTTCGATCCGTGGTGGATCGAGGAGCCCACCAGCCCGGACGACATTCTCGGTCATGCGGCGATCCGGCAGCGGATCGGGCCGATCGGTGTCGCGACCGGCGAGCATGCGCACAACCGCGTGATGTTCAAGCAGTTCTTCCAGGCCGGCGCGCTCGATTTCTGCCAACTCGATCCCGCGCGGCTCGGCGGGCTCAACGAAGTGCTCGCCGTCGTGCTGATGGCCGCGAAGTTCGGCGTGCCTGTGTGCCCGCACGGCGGCGGTGTCGGCCTGTGCCAGTACTCGCAGAACATCGTGATGTTCGACTACATCGCGGTGTCGGGCTCGCTGGAGCGGCGCGTGCTCGAATACGTCGACCATCTTCACGAGCATTTCGAGGCGCCGATCGTGATTCGCCGCGGGCGCTACATGCCACAGGAGGCGCCAGGTTACGGCGTCACGATGAAGCCGGCGTCGCTCGATGCATTCGCGTACCCGGACGGGCCCGAATGGCGAGCGTAATCGAACAGGCATCACGACAAGAACCAAACCGGAGACAACGATGAATCACGATCCGCAGCAATCGCAGCACCTTGCCACGGCGGTCAGGAAGGCCGCCATCCGGCTCCTGCCGTTCCTCACGCTGATGTACGCGCTGGCCTTCATCGATCGCGCGAACGTCGGCTTCGCGAAGCTCGCCTATCAGGCCGACACGGGCCTGAGCGATGCGGCATTCGCATTCGGCGCCGGCATTTTCTTCGTCGGTTATGCATTGTTCGAAGTGCCGAGCAACCTGATCATGAATCGCATCGGTGCGCGCGTGTGGATGAGCCGGATCATGGTGACGTGGGGGCTCGTCTCGGCGTCGATGATGTTCGCGCATACGCCGACGCAGTTCTATGCGATCCGCTTCCTGCTCGGCGCGGCGGAGGCCGGGTTCTTTCCCGGCATCATCCTGTACCTGACCTACTGGTTTCCCGCGAAGGGGCGCGCCCGCGCGCTCGGATTGTTCTATTTCGGCGTGCCCATCGCGATGCTGATCGGCAATCCGCTGTCGGGCTTCCTGCTGCAGATGCATGACATGTTCGGCCTGCGGAACTGGCAATGGATGTATCTGGTCGAGGGGCTGATGGCGACCGTGGTCGGCGTGATCGCGTTCTTCTACCTGACGAGCCGGCCGAAAGACGCGCGCTGGCTGACCGACGACGAGAAGCGCGCATTGTGCAACACGCTCGATGCGGAAGAGCGCGCGAAATCGCGGCACCTGTCCGCGACGGTGTTCGGCGTGCTGAAGGACCGTCGCGTGCTGACCTTCATTGCCGCGTACTTCTGCATCCAGATCGGTAATGCGCCGCTCGCGTTCTACCTGCCGTCGAAATTCGCCGCGACGATGGGCACCCAGATCGATGGAAAGATCGGATTGCTGCTGATGATTCCGTGGCTGTGCACGATTGCGGCGATGATCATCGCGACGCGCTTCGCGGACCGCCATGACAACCATTTGCAGGTCGCGACCGGCATGCTGACGGTCGGGATTCTCGCGTTCGCATCGATATCCGTGATCAACACGCCGGTGCTGGCGCTGCTCGCGTTCTGCATCGCGATCCCGGGGCTGGTCGCGTGCCAGCCGGTGTTCTGGTGCCTGCCGACGCGTTATCTCGGCGGGACGGGTGCCGCGAGCGGCATTGCGTTCATCGTGTCGATCGGCAATCTCGGCGGTTTCGTGTCGCCGCAGATCAAGGCGTTCGCGGATGCGGCGTCGCACGATTCGCGCACCGGCTTCGTGGTGGTGGCCGCGTTGTGTTTCGTCAGCGTGCTGCTGCTGCGCTCGCTGCGCGGCATGGGGCACGCGGGCGCGGAAAGCGCGCCGGGCGGCGCGCGGGCCGGCTCGCATCGATGAAGCGTTCGCCGGCGCGCCGCAAGGCGGCCTGCCGGCGCCGAACCACCCATCTTGAATCCAGGATCACTGTCATGTCCTTTCCCGTCACCGGGCCGGTCGCGATCCGGCTGCATCCGAACGACGACGTCGTGATCGCGACGCGCCAGCTCGTGTCCGGCGACCTGATCGCGTGCGAGGCGCTCGCCGTGTCCGGCCTGATTCCGCCAGGCCACAAGATCGCCACGCGCGACATCGCGAAGGGCGAGCCGGTCAGGCGCTACAACCAGATCATCGGCGTCGCGCGCGAGACGATCGCGCGCGGTCAGCATGTGCACGTGCACAACCTCGGCATGGCCGAGTTCGCGCGCGAGCACGCGTTCGGCGCCGCCGCGAGTCCGACGCGTCTCGACGACACGCCGGCGACCTTCATGGGCATCTGCCGCGACGACGGACGGATCGCGACGCGCAATTACATCGGCATACTGACGAGCGTCAATTGCTCCGCCACGGTGGCGCGTGCGATCGCCGATCATTTCAGACGAGAGGTGAACCCGCATGCGCTGGCCGACTATCCGGACATCGACGGCGTGATCGCGCTCACGCACGGTCTCGGCTGCGGGATCGATTCGCGGGGAGACGGAATCGCGATCCTGCGGCGCACGCTGGCGGGCTACGCCGCGCATCCGAATTTCCACTCGGTGCTGTTCATCGGCCTCGGTTGCGAGACCAACCAGATCGGCGACGTGCTGCGCGAAGGCGGGCATGCGGATGCCGCACGCCTGCGCCACTTCACGATCCAGGAGAGCGGCGGCACGCGCAGGACGATCGAGCGCGGCATCGCGATGGTCACGGACATGCTCGCGGACGCGAACCGCGCGGTGCGGATCGCGATGCCGGCGGCGCATCTCGTGGTGGGGCTGCAGTGCGGTGGCTCGGACGGCTACTCGGGCATCTCGGCGAATCCCGCGCTGGGGGCGGCCGTCGACCGCCTGGTACGGCAGGGCGGCACGGCGATCCTTTCCGAGACGCCCGAAATCTACGGCGCCGAGCATCTGCTCACCCGGCGTGCCGTCAGTCGCGACGTCGGCGAAAAGCTGCTCGCGCGCATCGCGTGGTGGGAGGACTATTGCGCACGCCACGGCGCTGCGCTGGACAACAATCCGTCGGCCGGCAACAAGGCGGGCGGGCTCACGACGATTCTCGAGAAATCGCTCGGCGCGATCGCGAAAGCCGGGACCACGAATCTCGTCGACGTATACGAATACGCGCAGCGTATCGATGCGCGCGGCCTCGTTTTCATGGATTCGCCCGGCTACGATCCGATGTCGGCGACGGGGCAGGTCGCGTCGGGCGCGAACCTGATCTGCTTCACGACGGGGCGGGGTTCGGCGTACGGCTGTGCGCCGGCGCCGTCGTTGAAACTTGCGACGAATACCGCGCTGTGGATGCGTCAGGAAGACGACATCGACATCAATTGCGGCGGCGTGATCGACGGCACGTCGAGTGTCGACCAGCTTGGCGCCACGATCTTCCAGCACATGCTCGACTGCGCGTCCGGCAATCGCTCGAAAAGCGAATTGCACGGCTACGGCCAGAACGAATTCGTGCCCTGGCAGGTTGGGGTGATCACCTAGCCGCGTGTTTGCCCGCTGCAGCCGGGGTTCCCTCTGCCTGTGCCGTGAGATCGAATTCAGGATTTGTCTAGTCATCCTGCCGATTGGATCGTCCGGTATGCACCAACTGCGTGCCTGAATTCCCCGCAACGAGGCACGTCGGAGCCCCTAAATTAGGGGATTTCCCGCGTTTTCACGGTTTTTTTTGATCGCTGCTTGTCTCGCTGTTTTTCTTCTTGCATGCTTGTATAGACAAATTCCTGAGGCGGCTTGCTGCACCGAAGGGATGACGCACTTCAACGCAAGGAGAACTCTCGTGAACGGCAAGCGCATCAAGTGGGCAATCAGGACGATCGGCGTCATCGCGGCAGCAGCGGCAACGCTCGCCGCACCGGTGCAGGCAAAGGAATGGAAGACGGTAACGGTCGCGCTCGAAGGCGGCTACGCACCGTGGAACCTCACGCTGCCGGGCGGCAAGCTGGGCGGTTTCGAACCGGAGCTGCTCGCCAACGTGTGCGAACGGATCAAGGTGCAGTGCAACATGGTCGCGCAGGACTGGGACGGGATGATTCCCGGCTTGCAGGCCGGCAAGTTCGACATCCTGATGGATGCGATTTCGATCACGCCGGAGCGCGAAAAGATCCTGCTGTTCTCGCGTCCGTATGCGGCGACGCCCGCGACGTTCGCCGTCACCGATACCAAGATCCTGCCGAAGGCCGCGCCGGGCGCGCCGATGGTCAAGCTGACGGGTGACGCGAACGCCGACAAGCCCACCGTCGACGCGCTGCGCAAGCAGCTGAAGGGCAAGACGATCGGTATCCAGTCGGGCACCGTCTATACGAAGTTCATCAACGACAGCTTCAAGGACATCGCGTCGATTCGCGTGTACAAGACCTCGCCCGAGCGCGATCTCGACCTCGTCGCCGGGCGCATCGATGCGTCGTTCGACGACGTCACGTATTACGCGGCGAACAACACGAAGAAGGACAACGCGTCGATCGTGCTCGCGGGGCCGAAGCTCGGCGGGCCGATCTGGGGGCCGGGCGAAGGCCTCGCGTTCCGCAAGCAGGATGCCGATCTGAAGACGAAGTTCGACACGGCGATCGGCGCGGCGCTCGCGGACGGCACGGTGAAGAAGCTGGCCGACAAGTGGTTCAAGACCGACGTCACGCCGTAAGCGTGCATTCGGCGGCCGCCGCGTAAGCGATTCGTACGACGCGCGGCGGCACGCATCCCGCAGATTCACTCAACGCTTGCCGGGAGGCACGCATGGCGATTCTTGAAATGCTCGGCTTCGGAACCGAAGGATGGGGCGGTGTGCTGCTGCTCGCGGCGCTGATGACGGTCGCGCTGACGCTCGCCGCGCTCGCGGTGGGCGCCGTGATCGGCGCGGCGATCGCGGCGGCGAAGCTGTCGCGCCACCGCAGCGCCCGCCTGCTCGGCGACCTGTACACGACGGTGTTTCGCGGCGTGCCGGAACTGCTCGTCATCTATCTGTTCTACTTCGGCGGCTCGACGCTCGTCACGGCCGTCGGCCAGTGGTTCGGCGCGGAAGGCTTCATCGGCGTGCCGCCGTTCGTGATCGGCGCGCTCGCGGTCGGGATGATCTCGGGCGCCTATCAGGCCGAGGTGTATCGCGCGGCGGTGCTGGCGGTGTCGAAGGGCGAGCTCGAGGCGGCGCGCGCGATCGGCATGCCGGGCAGCATGGTGCTGCGCCGCATCCTGATTCCGCAGGTGCTGCGCTTCGCGCTGCCCGGCATCGGCAACGTGTGGCAACTGAGCCTCAAGGATTCGGCGCTGATCTCCGTCACCGGCCTCGCCGAGCTGCTGCGCACGAGCCAGATCGCCGCCAATTCGACTCACCAGTACTTCGTGTTCTTCGTTGCGGGCGGGGCGCTGTATCTGCTGATGACGGGCCTGTCGAACCGCGTGTTCAACCGGGCGGAAGCGATCGTCGGCCGGTCGTTCCGCCGCAATTTCGCGCGCAACTGACGGAGAACGTGCATGTCCATCGATTTCGACTTTCTCTTCGATACGCTGCGCCAGCTGCTCGCGGCCGTGCCGACCACGCTCGGCCTGTTCTTCGCGTCGCTCGTGCTCGGCGGCCTGCTGTCGCTCGTGATCGTCACGATGCGCGTGTCGCCGCACTGGCTGCCGAACCGCTTCGCGCGCGGCTACATCCTCGTGTTTCGCGGCTCGCCGCTGCTGATCCAGATGTTCCTCGTGTATTACGGGCTCGGCCAGTTCGGCGTGATCCGCGAAAGCTTCATGTGGCCGCTGCTGCGCGAGCCGTACGTGTGCGCGGTGCTGTCGCTCGCGCTGTGTACGGCAGGCTACACGGCCGAAATCCTGCGTGGCGGATTGATGGCCGTGCCGGTCGGGCAGATCGAGGCCGGTTATTCGATCGGGCTGTCGGGCTTCGCGCTGCTGCGGCGCGTGATTGGCCCGATCGCGCTGCGTCAGTGCCTGCCCGCGTACTCGACCGAAGCCGTGCTGCTCGTCAAGTCGACCGCGCTGGCCAGCCTCGTCACGGTGTGGGAAGTGACGGGCGTCGCGCAGCAGATCATTCAGCAGACCTATCGGACGACCGAGGTCTTCGTCTGCGCCGCCGTCATCTATCTGGCCCTGAACTTCATCGTCGTGCGCCTGCTCGGCGCGCTCGAATGGCGGCTCTCCGGGCACCTGCGCGCGCCCAAGCCGTCCGGCGCGTCGGTCGCGGCGACGCGCAATCCCCGGCGCGTCGCATCCTGAGCGTCCCCATCCTTTCCAGGAGAATCCGATGAACACCGCTGCTCCCGTTGCGCTGTCGGTCAAGAACATCCACAAGTCGTTCGGCGATCATCATGTGCTGAAAGGCATTTCGCTCGACGCGCACGAGGGTGACGTCATCTCGATCCTCGGCGCGAGCGGGTCGGGCAAGAGCACGTTCCTGCGCTGCCTGAACCTGCTCGAGACGCCTGACGACGGCTCCGTCGCGCTCGCCGGGGAAACGCTCGCGATGAAGCGCGCGCGCGACGGTAAGCTGCATCCGAGCGACCGGCGTCAGGTCGATCGGATCCGCTCCCAGCTCGGCATGGTCTTCCAGAACTTCAACCTGTGGTCGCACATGACGGTGCTCGACAACCTCGTCGAGGGGCCGCTGCGCGTGCAGAAGCGCAGCCGCGCGGAAGCGGTCGAGGAAGCCGAGGCGCTGCTGGCGCGCGTCGGTCTCGCCGACAAGCGCGGCTACTATCCGGCGCACCTGTCGGGCGGTCAGCAGCAGCGCGTCGCGATCGCTCGCGCGCTCGCGATGCATCCGAAGGTGATGCTGTTCGACGAACCGACGTCCGCGCTCGATCCGGAGCTGGTCGGCGAAGTGCTGCGCGTGATGCGTTCGCTCGCGGAGGAGGGGCGCACCATGCTGGTCGTCACCCATGAAATGGGCTTCGCACGGCACGTATCGAATCGCGTGATGTTCCTGCATCAGGGCGAAGTCGACTCCGACGGCGCGCCCGACGACCTGTTCGGCGGTCAGTGCTCCGAACGCTTCCGGCAGTTCGTGTCGAGCCACCACGACCGCACATCGAACTGAGGCTGCCATGACCGTATTCCGTGCGGCACGGCCGCTCGACTGGCGACAGGTCGCGGCAGTGGCGGCAGGCGAACCGCTTGCGCTGACCGACGACGCACGCGCGCGTGTCGTCGCCGCGCGCGAACTCGTCGACGAGATCGTCGCGCGCGGGATTCGCGCATACGGCGTCAACACCGGCGTGGGCGCGCTGTGCGACGTGATCGTGTCGCCGGCGCAGCAGAGCACGCTGTCGCGCAACATCCTGATGAGCCATGCGGTCGGCGTCGGCATGCCGCTCGGCGCGGCCGAAACGCGCGCGATCATCGCGGCCGCGATCAACAACTTCGCGCACGGGCATTCGGGCGTGCATGCCGATGTCGTCGAACAGCTCGTCGCGCTGCTCGAGCACGATTGCCTGCCGGAGGTGCCGGCGCACGGCTCGGTCGGTTATCTGACCCACATGGCGCACGTCGCGCTCGTCTGCATCGGGCACGGCCATGCACGCCATCGCGGCGAGCGCATTCGTGGCGACGAGGCGCTGCGGCGCGTCGGCCGCAAACCACTCGTGCTCGGCGCGAAGGAGGGGCTGAGCCTGGTCAACGGCACGCCGTGCGTGACGGGGCTCGCCGCGCTCGCGCTCGCCCGTGCGGAGCGGCTGTTCGACTGGGCAGATTGGATCGCGGCGACGAGTTTCGAGAATCTCGGCGGACAGCTCGCGGCGTTCGATCCGGCCTCGCTCGCGCTGCGGATTTCGCCCGGCATCGGGCACGTCGGCGCGCGCTTGCGGACGATGCTGGCCGACAGCCCGATGCTTGCGGCGGCGAGCGGCCGGCATACGCAGGATCCGCTCAGCCTGCGCACGATTCCGCACGTGCATGGCGCGGCCCGCGACGTGTTCGCGGTAACGGCGGACGTCGTCGATCGCGAGCTCGCGTCCGTCACCGACAATCCGATCGTTGCCGGTACGCGCGACGCGCCGGCCGTTCATTCGCAGGCGCATGCCGTCGGCGCGGGCATCGCACTGGCGATGGACAGCCTCGCGGCCGCGATGGCGCAAGTGGCGGCGATCGCCGAGCGGCGGCTGGACCGTCTCGTCAATCCGCTCGTGAGCGGGCTGCCGGCGTTTCTCGCGGCGCCGGGCGGCACGTGTTCGGGGTTCATGATCGCGCAGTACACGGCGGTCGCGCTGGTCGCGCAGAACCAGCGACTCGCGGCGCCCGCGAGCCTCGACGGCGGCATTACGTCCGGGCTGCAGGAAGACCACCTGTGCCATGCGACGCCGGCCGCGCTGAAGGCGCTCGACATCATCGAGAATGCGACGCGCGTGCTCGCGATCGAGCTGCTTGCCGCCGCGCAGGCATACGACCTGCAGGCCAACGGAGCGGCGCCCGCCCCGTCGACCGATGCGCTCTGGCGATACGTGCGCGAACGCGTGCCGGCCTACCACGACGACCGACCGCTGGCGGACGACATCGCGATCGCGGCCGGTATCGTCGCGGGCGAACCGCCGTCGCTGCGGTAGCGTCGGGCGGCGACTGGCGGATCATCCATCATTCATTCGGTCGAGGGCGCATGAACGAAACGGAACGACAATCTTCCGCACGACCGGCGAGGGCATTGGGCGATGCCGTGCCGGCGCGCGCCTTGCCGGCCTATCAACAGATCAAGCGCTACGTCGTCGAGCGGATCGCGAAGGGCGACTGGAAACCCGGCGGCGCGATCCCGACCGAGGCCGAACTCGTCAAGGAATTCGGCGTGGCCCGGATGACGGTGTCGCGCGCGCTGCGGGAACTGACGGCCGAACGCGTGCTGACCCGCATCCAGGGTGCCGGCACGTTCGTCGAGCGCCGGCATTACGAATCGACGGTGCTCGAAATCCGCAACATCGCGGACGAGATTGCCGAACGCGGTCATCGGCACAGCGCGCGCGTGCTGCTGATCGAGCGCAGCGTCGACCCGGACGCGATCGAGGCGCTCGGGCTGCGGTCCGGGCCCGTGTTTCATTCACGCATCGTGCATTTCGAGGAAGACGAGCCGATTCAGTTCGAGGATCGCTACGTCAATCCGGCCTTGTTTCCCGCCTATCTGGAGCAGGATTTCACGCTCGAGACGCCGAATCACTACATGGTGCGACTGGCGCCGATCCAGCACGCGGAGTTCCGGATCTATGCGGAGAAACCCAATGCGCAGGTGCGCCGGCATCTCGTGATGGAAATCGGCGAGCCGTGTCTTGTGCTGAGGCGCCGCACGTGGGTCGGCGAGCACGTCGCCACGTCGGTCAGGCTGTGGCATCCGGCGTCGCGGTTTCATCTGGCGGGGAAGATGTAGGGGCTGTCCCGCACGTGTCCGCAAGGCGGGCATGAGACCGGCGCGACCGGCTCCCGAATGCTGCAACGCATAGGCGATCGGTTCCTCGGTGAACCTGCGCTTCTTCACGGCATGACCTCTTGGCCTCGACGACAACGTCATGCCGGGTTTTTCCACCGCAGTTTACGCAAAATCCGCGCATCCTCTTGGTCTGATGCGGCCGGTCACATGATCGTCGGGATCGATCGGTCGTGTGACGATATCGAGGTATGGCTTGGTCGGCCACGCGCCTCATCTCATCCCCCGCCAATTGCAACGCACCGACCGTAAGTCGGCTTCCTCTTTTGGGCATACGCATGCCCACTGAACCATTATCGAGAGCGTTGGCGCGCCTCGCCGTATACGGATTTAAGAATTTCCGCGACCGCGTCGCTAGATGGCGGGAGGGCGTCGGAGCCGGCATGCCATCGCGCACGTGCTCCGCGACGCCGCGGCATCGATGCGAACGCAGTCGACCCGTTGTCTGATCGCAGTCCGCGCGGCTGCCGCCAGGTGCCGACCTTATTGAATTGCCCGAGGGGGGAGATCGTGAGTCGCAAAACCGTTGCGGGACGCATGGCGCGCGTTCCGTCGCTGACATCGAAATTGCTGGCGGCGCCAGCCTTGCATGGTCCGCCGCCGTTCGTGAGTGTCGTCTGTCCGACTTGGCAGCGCCGCGCGTTTCTACCGTTTCTCGTCTATATGTTCCAGTATCAGGATTATCCGGCGGAACGCCGCGAACTGGTGATCCTCGACGATTCGCCATGCAGCAGCGCGGACCTGATCGAGCAGTTGGCCGCGGCTGATCCGGCAGGCGCGCGTGTCCGCTATTACCACAGCGCGGAGCGCATGACGATCGGTCGAAAACGGAACCGGCTGAATCAGCTCGCACAAGGCGACTATATCGTCTGCATGGATGACGACGATTACTATCCGCCGGACAAGATCTCGCACACCATTCGTGCGATGCGCGGCGCGCAGGCGACATTTTCCGGCTGCGACCGGATTTACATCTGGTATAGCCATATCGATCGCATCTACCAGACCTTCGCGTTCGGCCCGCAGCATGCGCTGAACGGTTCGTTCGCGTATCACCGAAACTATCTCAGGTATCACCGATACGATGACGCGGCGGCGCTTGCCGAAGAACGGAGCTTTCTTGGCGGCTTCACGGAGCCGGTTCTGCAGATCGATCCGAAACGCGCGCTGTTGTGCATTTCCCACAGTGAGAACACGTTCGACAAGGACTTCATCCTCGCAAGCTGCACGCGTTCCACGCTGACAATCGAAGATTTCGTCACGGACCCGCGCCTGCTCGCGCACTACCGCCGTCTCAGCCATGCACCGGTCAACGCGCGCGTTGATTGGCGCCGCTTCGAGCGCGTCGTGATTCACGCCGGCGACGATGCCCGCCGGCGCGCGGCGTTCCGGTCGACGCTGCTCGAGCTGGGCGTCGATGCCGCGCAACTGGTCGAGCACCGCGCGGCGACGCCGGACGGCCGCGATACGGCAGGACACCTTGCGATCGCGAAGCGCGCGCGCGAACAAGGCTGGCGCAACTATCTGCTGCTCGACGACCGGATCGAATTCGTCCGTCAGGAGAAGGCGGTGGCCAACGCGAACCGCTTCCTGAGCGCACTGGCCAGTATCGACTGGGAGGTCGCGCTGCTCGGCGCGGACGTCGCGAGCGGCGTGCCGCTTCACGCGCTGCCGGGCGCGCAGAAGATCCATCTCGCGAAAGAAGCGGTCGCGTACGCGGTCAACCGACCGTATTACGACGTGTTCGCGACGCATCTCGAACACATGCTCACCGAGCCGGGCGACGACGGCGCATCCGGCGCGCGCATCGACCACGCATGGCTGCCCCTGATGGCGAATGCGCGATGGCTCGGGCTGTATCCGAGTTTCGCGTATCTGTCACAACGCGATGGCGGCCCTGATCTGACCGCCGGATTCTTCCGGAAAATGACGGACGCGTACCACGGCGGCGCGCCGGACCGACCCGTTCCGACGAGTCAACGAACCCACACACCATGAACGAGATCGCCAGCTACATTCCTCAATTCCTCGTGCGCGGGCACGCCCGCATCGATGCCTGCCAGTGCGCGTACTGTCGAGACGCGACGCCTTGTGTCGCGCGCGCGTGGACCAACCATGTCCGTCACAGCGCGGTGCTGCAATGCGACAGCGTCGCGCACGAAGCGCTGTTTGCGCGCGATGCGTTCGAGCTGCATGAACGCATGTCCGAGGCAGGGAAAGCCGATGCGCTCAGCGTCTGGCGGAGCAGCGTCAACCAGGCGTGCATTTACCTCCTCATCGCGCCCGGGCTGACGATCCGGGAGCGCATGCATGCGATCGGCGTGCTGCTGAGCCGCCTCGCCCGACCCGACGTGAACGACGACGACGTGGCGCTGCCGATCGACGTGGCCGGGGAACTGATCGACTTCGCTGCGCAAGACGTGCTGCACGCGCAGTTCCGCCGGTTGCGGGTCCCGGACCTGTACCGGCGGTCGTATCTGCGCCGTCTCGTCAAGGCGTCGATACATCTCGATGTCGGCGCACATGCGGAGCGCACGCTCAATCTGAAGCGTGCCGAGCTGCAGGTACTGTCGGACGGATTTCTGTCCGATGCGTTGCGCGGCCTCGAGCAGTCAAGCGCGGTCGATGCGTTTTTCGAGAAGCACGATCACGTGTGGCCGAACTATTTCCTCTACCGGTGCTACGACGAAGTCTTTCCGGCAGTCGAGCGCAGCGCGTATCCGCAGGCGTTCCTCGATGTGTGTCTCGACTACTTCTGCCTGCGGAACTACTGCGCGTTGCTGGCTGCCAGCGACATCGCGCTCGACGAGCGCGTCGTGTCTCGCCTGTTCGCCGCCTGGCATCGCGGCGGCAAGGCGAGCCTCGCGCGGGACGATCACGCGGACCCGTTGGTGGTGGGCTTCTCGTTGATTGGCGGCGAAGACGATTAAGGCAACAGGCCGCATCCCGCTTCCGGATGAAAATATCGATTCGCACTGTTTAAGGTTTGCCGTGGAACCGACGCCTATAGATGGCGAGGGCGTCGCAAGGCGCCCCGATCCCTGAAAGTCACTTGATAAAGGAATCCGAATGATCAGTCTGCACACCAACCTCGCATCGATGCGCATCCAGGGCGCGCTCGGCAACACGCAACAGAGCCTCACGACGTCGATGACGCGTCTTGGCACGGGTTACCGCATCAACTCCGCGGCTGACGACGCCGCCGGGCTGCAGATCGCGACTCGCCTGCTGTCGCAAAGCCGCGGCATGACGGTTGCGTCCCAGAACACCGAAAACGCAAAGTCGATGCTGCAAACCGCCGAAGGCGCTTTCGGCGAGATCGAGAGCATCCTGCACCGGATGAAGGACCTCACGACGCAGGCAGCGGATTCCGGTTACGCGCAAGCGGATCGGGACGCCCTGCAAAAGGAGTTCGACGCGCTGGGCACCGAGCTCGTGAACATCATGAGCAACACGTCGTACGGCGGCGAAAAGCTGATGGCGACGTCGGGCGCGTCCGGCGCCGCCGCCGGCAAGCTGACGGAAGTGAACAATTTCCAGATCGGCAACACGTCCGGCGAGGTGATGAAGTTCGACGTGTCGAATGCGCTCAAGGCAGTCGATACGGCGCTCAAGGCCGCGTCGCAGGTGTACAAGGGCACGGGCGGCGCCAGCGGTGCCAGCGGCGCAAGCGGTGCATCGAGCGCCGCCACCGACATCTCGACCGTCAAGGGCGCCAACGCGCTGCTCGATCAGTTGACGACCGCGCTCGATGCAGTCGGCAACATTCGCGGCGAGATCGGTGCGGGCCAGAACCGCTTGACCCACATCGGGGCCAACCTGTCGAACATGACCAACAACACGCAGGACGCGGAAGGCCGTATCCGTGACGTGGACTACGCGGCCGAGACCGCGAACATGACCAAGCTGAACATCCTGCAGCAAGCCGGCGGCTCGATGCTGAAGCAGTCGGCGCAGATGAGCCAGCTGGTTCTGTCGCTCCTGCAGTAACCCGAGGAGCGTCGCGTCGCCTTCCGGCGGCGCGGCGGCCGGCGTCGGGTCGTGTCATGACGCCGGCCGCCCCGCCTTGTATCGCGGCGCATTCTCCTGAAAGACGGGAAACACTCTATGCAATTGGCAATTGGGATACTCCTGGTCCTGGGCGGCGTGTTCGGCGGCTTCGTGCTGCATGGCGGCGCGCTGAGCAGCATCTGGCAGCCGACCGAAATCCTGATCATCGTCGGCGCGGCCGCCGGCGCGCTCGTCATGGGCAATCCACGCAGCGTGCTGTTCGAAATGATCGTCCAGATCAGGCACGTGATCGCCCGAAAGGGCAATGGCATCGAGTTCCAGCGCGAACTGCTGCTGATGCTTTACGAACTGCTCGAAACCGTTCGGGACGGTGGGCTCAAGGCGCTCGACCAGCACGTCGAGGAGCCCAGGGAAAGCGACATGTTTCGCAAATATCCGATGATTCTCGCGCAGCCGCACCTGATTGCATTCGTCGTCGACAACTTTCGTCTGATGGCGATGGGGCGCATCACGCAGCACGAGCTCGAAGGCATGCTGGATCAGGAGTTGCAGGCGATCGAGGACGAACTGATGCAGCCGTCGCGGTCGTTGTCGAAGGTCGCGGAGGCGATGCCCGGATTCGGCATTCTCGCCGCCGTGCTCGGGATCGTGACGACGATGGCGAACATCAGCGGCGACGTGTCCGCGATCGGCATACAGGTTGCCGCGGCGATGGTCGGCACATTCTTCGGCATCCTGATGTGCTATGGCGTTCTTGAACCGCTTTCGAGCGCGATGGGACACCGCGTGAAAAGCGCCATGTCGGCATTCGAATGCGTGAAGGTCGTGCTCTGCGCGCAAGTGGCCGCCAAACCGACGCTGCTTGCGGTCGATGCGGGCCGCAAGGTGATTCAGCTCGACGTGAAGCCGAGCTTCGCGCGGCTCGAGACATGGATTGCCGAGACCGGGCGATAGCGGAGCGCACAGCATGAGCAATCACAAGGATGCCGGCCACGGCACGACGATCATCAAGCGCGCGCACCGGCGCCACGAAGCGCATTCGGGGGGCGCATGGAAGGTGGCGTTCGCGGATTTCACCCTCGCGCTGATGGCGCTCTTCATGGTGTTGTGGGTGATGAACGTGACGCCGGAGGAGGAGCGCAAGCGGGTGGCGGTTGCGATCGGCGGCAAGCCCTTGTTCGAAGGCGGGGTCGGCATTTTCGAGCAGGAGGCGCGCAGGCCGATCGTCGCGCCGATGGTGGACATTCGACCGACGCGTCCGGCGCCGCGGTCGAAATCGTCCGGGCAGGGACGCACGATCGATTCGCTGGAAGCGCGCCGGGCGCTCGCGATGCGCATCCTGCATGAAGCGCGGAAGCAGGGGATGGAGACGGATGTCGGCGTGACGATCAACGACCAGGGCGTGCGCATCTCGATTCACGACTCGGACAACAACGGCATGTTCGAGCGTCGCAGCGACAAGCTGAGCGCGTCGTTCGTCAAGCTGTTGGCGGCGTTGGTGCCGGTGCTCGATTCTGTCACGAACAAGATGGTGATCGTCGGCCATACCGATGCGACGCGGTTCGCGGGCGCGTCCGCGTTCAGCAACAACTGGAGCCTGTCGAGCCGGCGCGCGTTGCGGGCGCGGCAACTGCTGCTCGATGGCGGCATCGACGACGCGCGGCTGTTCCAGGTGCTGGGGATGGGCGACAGCATTCCGGCCGTGCAGGACAACCCCGAGCACGGCCGGAACCGGCGCGTCGAGCTGTTTCTCTTGACGATGCGGGCGGAGGATGCGTGGCGGCGCCAGTTCCGTGGCGAAGGCGTCGGCGTGGAGCAAATCAAGGATGGCACCGCGGAGCCGGACGGCACGGCGCCGCGCGCCGCAACGGATTGACGGGTCGGACGCGGCCTTCGGCCGGCCGCGTCGATGAACGACGTCCTGCGCCCTTCTGACATTCGGCGAACGATGCGTAATGGGAACGTATTTCCATACGTATTGCGAAATGAATAAAAATATTCCACGCTCGTTCGAATTTCCGGCGCATTTTGGAATCGATTTCCCTGGAAGCCGAATTACCATGAATGGCCATGGAATACGTTTCCATTCGCAAAGTGTCGGCACCCTCCGCACGCTTGACGGGCATCGATCGAGCGTGACGACCACCACGACGCTGCGAATCATGGGGGCAGCCGTCAACCCGGTTGCGCATGTCGTCGGTGCGGGCACGGTCTCGGTGACCGCCGCTCGAGATCGTCGGGGCCGCGCGATGCCACCGAGCATCGCACGGACGTCGAACGCCACGGAGCCCATGGCGACGCCGCAGTGATTCCCGCAATCGAGTTCGATCGGACCCAAATCCCGTCACTTCCCGGACGAAAATGGAATCATGATCACTCGACGTACGTTACTCAAGACGATCTCGCTCGCGGGATGGACGCTTGTGGTGCCGCCGGTGCATGCCGCACCGATGCTGCCGGCCTCTCGCCCGAACCTGCACGATCCCGACTACGATCCCGTCACCATGTTCAAGACGGTATTGACCACCGGGCTCGGACAAATTCCCGAAGTCGGCTGGCTCGTGTCGGGCCTCGTCAGCCTGCTGTGGCCTTCGGACAAGCCCGACATCTGGGCGCAGATACGCGAGCGCGTCGAGCGCATGATCGACGAGAAAATCGACGACACCGTGTACAGCCTGCTGAAAGCGAAACTCGACGGGCTCGGCGACGTGTTGAAGCAATACTTGTCAGCGGTCAAACTGGGAGACAACGAAGCGATACGCATGCAATTCATCGCGACGAATACCGAGTTTGTCGGCGCCGCCCCTCAGTTCCAGAACGAAAAATTCGCATGGGTGCTTGCGCCGCTGTGCGCGATGTTCACGAATCTGCACATGACGCTGCTGCGCGACGCGGTACTCAACGGCAAGGGATGGGGCTGGCGCAGCGATTACTACGCGGGCATCGTCAAACAGGCGGGCGATACGGCGAGCCGATATGGAAAATATCTCGACAAGGTGATGGCCGACGGGAAGGCGCGGCTCGACACGCATGCGCCAAGCTCCCCGGGGATGCACAACACGGACATCTACGCCTACTACCGGCCTTTCTATACGAAGCGGACACTGCTGATCGACGATTTCCGGACGCTGCTCACCTGTCTCGACCCGACGCAGCATGCCGGCAAGGTGACCGACATACCGTTCAAGGACGTCTACAGTGCGGCCTACGGCACGGCCGACGACTGGGACGTGTCTTGCGCGCAGATGTCGGGCATTGGCGTCGATGTTCCGTATAGCCGGCCTCTGTCGTCGATCGCGAGCATTCATGTCGAATATTTCAACGCAACGCCGCGCGTGGTCGACGTCAGCTATCCGACCGGAAAAGGCCCCGAGATGTGGCGTGGCGAAGGCCGAACCGACCGCTACGGGATCATTGCGGACGACCTGGACGGCGTGGAAAAGCAAACCTTCAGGTTTCCGCCGCCTGCCGACGGCAAGCGATACAACATCGTGGCGGCTCATCTCAGGAGTGGCGATACGCCGCTGGAGCTGGGTCTGGAGTTCGACGACGGCAGCATGCAGACCTTGTGGAACCGGACGGATCTCGGTGGCACGCGATACATCGTGTCGGTGCCGGGCCGCATGCTGACAACCTTGAACATGTGGACCCGAAGCGGGTTCTACGACAGCGATCTGGGATGCATCATTTTCGGCTTCAGTGTCGATACCCGCTACACGCCTCCTGCCGTCAGGGAACTGATGTACGTCAGTGCGGTGGCGCAGCCGAATACCGGGCCCGACTGCCTGCCCCGATCCATTTCGACGCAATTGCAGTCGCGTCGGGACGCGTTCTGGCGAGACGTGACGGCGCACGTACCCGGAAGGGGACGATCGTAGCCGCCCGGGCGCGATTCCGGCGGACCGACGCAGCGCGTTCGGCGCTGCCGTTCATTCGAGCGTGCCGATGACTTCGATCTGCCGTTGTTCCGGAATCTCGTTGTAGGACAACACGTGCAAACCGGGCGCGAACACGCGTGCATAGCGCGCGAGCAGCGGGCGCAGCAGCGGCGGGCCGATCAGGATCGGCGCATGACCGAGCGACCGCATTCGCTCTCGTGCGCCCGGCATTGCACGTTGCAGATTCGTCAGCAGTTCGGGCGCAATCGCGAAATGATCAAGCGCCACCTTGCCGCTTTGCTGTGCCTGAGCGAGCGCCGCGAGCAACGCGCTTTCGATGTCGACCGCGAGACCGAACGCCGGCACGTCGCGACGGTGTCCCACGATGCCCGCGACGATTTCGCGGCGCAGCGCGCACCGCACCTCGGCGGCAAGCAGGATCGAGTCGCCGGCGGTTTCCGCGTGTTCCAGCAAGGTCGTCGCGATCGTGACGACATCCCGAAGCGACACCCGCTCGGCGAGCAGCACGTGGATCACCTGGCGGATGCGGTCGTGCGGCATCGCTTTCTCCAGCGCCTCGAGCAGGCGCGGCGCGATTCGACCGAGGCGCTGCAGCAGCGCGCCCACGTCATCGTGCGTGAACAGGGCACTCAGGTTGTCGCGCAACAGCTTGTCGACGTGTGTCGCGATGACCGACGTGCAGTCGACGACCTGATACCCGAGACCGAGCGCGTGCGCCTTGTCGTCGGGCTTGATCCACGTGACCGGCATGCCGTATGCCGGGTCGCTCGACGGGACGCCGTCCAGCGACCCATAGGTCGTCTGAGATGGAATCGCCATCAGGCAATCCGGATGCAGTTCCGCGCGTTCGATTTCGACGCCGTGGAACAGCACCGCATAGTGGCTGTGCGGCAGCGACAGGTCGTCGCGCACCGCCACGGGCGGAATCAGGAACCCCATCGATTCGGTCAGCGCGCGCCGCATCCCGTCGATGCGCCTGCGCAGCGGCGCGCCGTGCGATGGATCGATCATCTCGACGAGGCGATAGCCGACCCGCACGCCGAGCGGTTCGACGAAGCTGATGCCGTCCCAATCCGGCTCGTGCGCGGCGGATTCCCTGAGCGCGGCTTCGAGCGCATCCATCCGGGCGTCGTCGCGTTGCGCCCGCGGACGTCGTGCGGCGCGCCAGGCGACATACGCGAGCACCAGCGCGAACGTGCTGAACGGCAGCCATGGCATCCCCGGGATGAGGGCGAGAACCAGCATCACGGCCGCCGCGCTGTACAGCACGTTCGGCGACGCCAGCATCTGGCGGCCGACCTGCTCCTCGAAGTCGCCGGAATCGCTGACGCGCGTGACGATCACCGCGGCGGCCGCGGACAGCAGCAGGGAAGGGATCTGGGCGACGAGGCCGTCGCCGATCGTCAACAGCCCGTACTGCGTGAACGCCGCGCCGAAATCGAGGCCGTGCGCCAGCACGCCGATCGCGATCCCGCCGATCATGTTGATCAGCAGGATGAGGATGCCGGCGATGGCGTCGCCGCGCACGAATTTCGACGCGCCGTCCATGGCGCCGTAGAAATCGGCCGCGGCCGCGACGTCGCGCCGGCGCGCCTGGGCCTGATCCTGGTTGATTAGACCGGCATTCAGATCCGCGTCGATCGCCATCTGCTTGCCGGGCAATGCGTCGAGCGTGAATCGGGCCGACACTTCCGAAATGCGTTCCGCGCCCTTCGTAACGACGACAAAGTTGATGATCATCAGGATCACGAAGACAACCAGTCCGACCACGAAGTTGCCGCCGATCACGACCTTGCCGAACGCTTCGATCACCTGGCCGGCCGCATGGGTGCCGTCGTGGCCTTTGAGCAGCACGACGCGCGTCGACGCGACGTTGAGTGTGAGCCGCATGAGCGTCGTCGCGAGAATGATCGTCGGGAACACCGAGAATTCCAGCGGGCGCTGCACGGACACGCTCACGAGGATCACGACGATCGCGAGCACGATGTTGAACGTAAACAGCAGGTCGAGCACGACGGGCGGCAGCGGCAGGATGACCATCGAGAGCACCGCAAGCAGCACTAACGGCGTCGCGTATTGATACTGCCGCAAGTCGTGGAACAGGTTCTTCAGCGGGTTCATGATGATTGCGCGTCGTCGAGAAAATCGGGAATCGGAACGTCCGACGGCCGGACCGGGCGAACGTGTCCACGCCCTTGCCGGAACGCCTTCAGGCGCAGCACGTAGGTCAGCACTTGCGCGACGGCTTGATAGAGCGCGGCGGGAATCTGCTGGTTGACCTGGCTGGTCTGATAGATCGCGCGCGCGAGCGGCGGAAGATGCAGCACCTCGATGCCGTGCTCGCCGGCGATGCGGCGGATCGCGAGCGCCATCTCGTCGACGCCCTTCGCGACGACGAACGGCGCGGCGGCGCGCTGCTCGTCGTATTTCAACGCAACGGCATAGTGCGTCGGATTGACGATCACCACATCGGCGTCGGGCACCGCACGGGCGAGCGCGCGTTGGGCGGCCTGGCGCTGCAGCCGACGGATACGCGATCGCAGTTCGGGGCGTCCTTCGTTGTTGTTGTGCTCTTCCTTGATTTCCTGCCGGGTCATCCGCTGGCCCCGCAGGAACATGAAACGCTGGAATGGCGCGTCGATCAGCGCGAAAACCAGCATCACGAGCGCGAGCGCGAACGCGCCGTCGGTCGTGAGGGCAAGACCGCGCGCAAGTGCGTCGGGCAACGGCAGCCGCCGCAACCGCAGGAATTCGCCGATCGTCGAATGACTGATGAAGGTCAGCACGCCGATGATGGCGAACGCCTTCAGGACCGACAGCGCGAACGCGCCATGATGCCGTGCCGTCACGAGCCGGCCGAGATTCGTCGCCGGATCGAGCCGGCTGAATTTCGGCTTCAGATTGGCGACGGCAAACAGCCAGCCGCCCGGATACAGCGCGCCGACCGCGACGCACAGCGGCACGATGAGGAACGGCGCGACCATCTTTGCGAACATCAGCAGCGACGCCGGCATCGCGATCGACCATCGGTTGGCGAGCGTGTCGTCGCCCGTCATGTCGGCGAACGCGAGCGAGAACAGGCCGCGAAAGGCGTCGAGCCACCATGGCGCGAGCATCGTCATCGCTTTCAAGGCGAGCAGCACGCCGATCGCGGTCGTCAGATCGCGGGAGCGCGCGACTTGCCCGTTCTTGCGCGCGCGGCGCAGCTTCTGAGGGGTCGCCCTCTCGGTCTTGTTTCCCGAATCCTGGCTAGCCACGGCCGGCTCCCAGATGCCGCTCGAGCACGTCCAGCACGTGTGCGGTCATATTCAGGTAGTCGCCGGGCAGGCCCGTCACCACGCCGCCGAGCATCAGCATCCCGAACAGCGTCGTGAGCGCGAAACCGACGGAAAACAGGTTGATGCTCGGTGTCGCACGCGACAGGTAGCTCTTGCCGATCTGCAGCACGATCGTCGCGAATACCAGCGGCGCGGCGAGCAAGGTGGTCGTCGACAGCACCCAGCCGACCTGAAAGACGATCGGCCGAAGCGACACCATATCGATCGACTGCCCGACCGGCCAGACCCGGAAGCTCGCATACAGCACCTGCACGACGATCAGATGCGCGTCGATCGAAAAGAACAGCAGGATGCTGGCGACGAGCATCAGACCGGACACGACATCCGACGTCGCGCCGTTCAGCGGATCGTTCATTACCGCCATCGCGAGCCCCATTTGCGTCGAGACCAGATAGCCCAGCAGCAGAAAGACCGCATGAACGAAATGAAACGCCGCCCCGAACAAGAGACCGATCAGGATCTGCTCGGCACACAGGAGCGCGCCTTGCGCGGAGAACACGCGCACGCCCGCGTCGCCGGCCACGGGCAGCGCAATGGTCGCGAGCAACAGCGCGATCATCGTGCGCATCCGCATCGGCACGGCGTTGTCGCCGGCGAAGGGCGCCGTGCTCAATGCGGCGAGAATTCGGCAAAACGGCCACCAGATTCGCGCCAGCCCATCCGGTGCGGCGGCAAGGAGCGTATCCATACGCCTATCCGACCCATTGCGCCGCGCGCGCGAAGGTCGCGACGGCGTAGTCCATGAGCGTCTGAACCAGCCAGTGCCCGGCGACGATCAACATGCCGAGCGTGACGAGCAGGCGGGGCAGGAAGCTGAGCGTCTGTTCGTTGATCTGCGTCGCGGCCTGGAAGAGCGCGATGACGAGCCCGACGAGCAGGCTCGGGACGATGATCACCGCGGCCATCACGGTGACGAGGCGAATCGCGTTGCCGACGAGTTCGACGGCGAGATCGGAAGTCAGCATCAATAGGCCCGGATACTGGTGGTCAGCGTGTTGACGGTCAGCGTCCAGCCGTCCACGAGCACGAACAGCAGCAGCTTCAACGGCAGCGAGATGACGAGCGGCGACAGCATCATCATCCCCATCGCCATCAGCGTCGAGGCGACGACGAGGTCGATGATCAGGAACGGCAGGAACAACATCGCGCCGATCTGGAAACCGGTCTTGAGTTCGCTCAACATGAACGCGGCGGCCTTGACGACGAACGCGTGATCGTCCGGCCGCGCAATGTCGCGCTCGCCGGACAGCCGCGAAATCTGCGCGAGACTCGCTTTGCTGGTCTGCGCGAGCATGAAGCGGGAAAGCGGCTGTTCGGCGCGCGCGATGGCTTCGCGAAACGTGATTTCGTCGCGGTCGAAGGGTTCGATCGCGACGCGCCACACGTCGATGCCGACCGGACGCATCACGAGCAGCGTCAGTAACAGCGCGACGCTCGTGATGACCCGCGCGGGCAATCCTTGCTGCAGGCCGAGCGCTTGCCGCATCAGCGCGAGCACGATCGCAAAGCGCAGGAAGCTCGTCATTACGATGGCGAGCGCGGGCAGCAAGCCCAGCAGCGTCATGAACAGCAGGATCTGCGTCTTGACGCTGTAATCGCTGCTCAGGCCGAGTTCCGCGGCGGGCAGGGTCAACGTATCGGCGGCGGCCGGCGCGGCGCCGACGGCCGCGAGCATCGGCACGAGCGCGAACGTTGCAGCCGCGCGCAGGGTTGGAGGCAGCGTCGACGTCATGGCGTGAAATCGCCGAGCTGCTCGAGATCGACGATACGCAGACCGTAGTTCTCTCCGCTGACGACGACTTCCGCGTGGCCGACGGTCGTGCCGTTGACCTTCACGACGAGCGGATCGCCCGCCAGCCTGTCGAGTTCGAGCACCGAGCCGGCGTCGATGTTCATCAGCTCGGCGAGCGACACGGTCGCGGCGCCGACTTCGAGCGTGAGTTGTACCGGGATCTTCGTCAGCAGCCGACGCGAATCGCGCCGCGGCGTCGCGGCGGCCTCGTGCGCATCGTCGGGGAGGTCCGGCTGAAGATCGTCCAGAAGCGCATCCAGATCATCGTGTTTTTGCGAATCCATCGACTACTCCATAGCGTCAAAATCGTTGAGACAGAGCTTTCCGTCGTGTTCGGAAATCGTTGCCGAGAAAAGCCGCGCGCCGGCCACCAGCACGCGCGCCGGCGAATGGAGGCGCACCGGCAACAGGCAGCCCGCGCGTAGCCGCAGCACGTCGCCGAACGGCACTTCGACGTCGATCAGTTGAGCGGTCAGCTTCAGTTGCAGGCGCGTCGCGAGCGGCGCGTCTTGGCATCCGGCGGGCGTGGTGCGGCGCATCGCCGTGGCGAGATGGTCGAACAGCCGGCGCTGCCACGCGTCGTCGAGCGCCAGGGCGATCTGGCCGAGCGCGCGTCGAGCCGCATCCGCGACGTCGCACATCACGAACAGACGGGGGCGGGAGGCGTCCGGCGGCGCGGATTCGTCCGGCGCTCGTGCGGATGGAATCGAGCGGGCGCACGCAAGCGCGAGGTCGCGTGCGAATCGCTGCGCCAATCGTCGCTCGGTGGACGTCTCCGGAGCGGGAGGCGAATCCGGTGCGGGCAGGTCGTCGAGCGGCGTCGCCGGCAACGGTGCTGCGTCGTGCGTGTCGGCGGGGTCCGTCGGGTTTTCCGCCACGGACGGCGCGACGGCGACGGGCATGACTGCCGGCCCGTACCGCTGCTCCAGCAACGCCAGCAGCACGGCGCGATCGACATGGATGCCGATCTCGCCTTCGTCGAGCCGTTCGTATCGCCACGGCAACGTCGAGAGGGCGCCCGCGTCGGAACGGAACGAGACGCGACGAATCGTCAGCGCGACGCCTTGCCGACGTTCCGCGTGCGCGTCGAACACGCCTTCGATGCTATGCGCGAGCGTGTCGCCGAACGCGTCGAGCCGGTGCGTGGGACGCCCGAGCATGCGCGGATCAAGGGTTCGGTGAGGGCCGAGCTGGGCCGTCGTTCTATTTGAACAATGTGTCATCGGTTCTCGATCGGATTCAAGTCGTTTTCGGATTGCCTTGTTTTCGCTCGATGAATCTCGTGCGATATCGCAGTGAATGGTCGAAATGTCGTCGCATGAATGCAAGCGGTCTGAATTCGGCGGCGCAATGAATCGGTGTCACGCGGCAGGCTGCTCGTTGAAGCGCCATGGCGCAAATGCCGATCGCGCCGAATTCCGTTTCGTTGAATACAGTGTGCATCGACCAGCGCGATCGATCCGAATGAATAAAAACGTCCGCCGCCGAGAAATTGTGAGTGGTGCTGACCGGCCCTGAATAGCGTCGTCAAGCGCGGTCAGCTCTGCCTGCGGGCGGATGCGATGAATTCCGCGCGCAACATCGTCGGACTCTGGAAATTGACCCTGAATCAGGGCGCAATTCAAGCGCGGTTTCACGGGTGTTCGAGTCGGATGAGGCCCCGTGGAAATCGCATGATCAGACGCATTGCGGTGCGCCTGATGATTATTCAGCCGGATTCTCGGTATATCAGTGGCGCCCCAATCTCGCATCGACAAGAATGAATTACCGAGCTGCCAACCGACATGTGCGGCATCCGGTTTCGATATGTCGAATTGACGCGTGACGTGTTCGTGCCGAATCGGACGCCGTTCAAAACGAGTTTGATCCTCAATCAATGAATGAGCCAGGAACCATGGAAACGATTCAGCAGGCGCGGTCCGGGTTGCACCGCGAAATGACATTGCTCGGCAGTCCGACGGGTTTGCCGGCCGCCGCGCCGGGGCGCGAGCAACACGACGACATCAACTTCTCGCGCGTGATGCGCGGCGTGCTGAACGCCGTCGATCGGAAGCAGGTGGACGCGGCCGACCGGGCGGCGGCCGTCGACAGCGGTCAAAGCGACGATCTGATCGGCGCGATGCTGGCGAGCCAGGAGGCGTCGCTTTCATTCTCGATGCTCACGCAGGTGCGCAACAAGCTGACGACGGCGCTCGACGATCTGCTGAAGATGCAGATCTGAGCGAGACCACGACCACGATCATTCCCAAAGGGCCCGCTTGTGTTTGCAAGACTGAAAACCGCCGTTACCGGCTGGCTGCCGTCCGACCTGTCGTCGCGGTTACCGTCGTCGACCACGTTGACGCGGCTGCTGCCGCTCGTCGTGTTCGCGATTGCGTTGACGGCGCTCGCCACGCTCTACATGCGCTACGACCAGGCGAACTACAAACCGCTGTTCGGCGCGCGGGAGCCCGTGCAGTTCGACGACGTGGTGTCCGTGCTCGACGCCGATGGCATCGGTTATCGCATTCATCCCGACACGGGGCAGGTGCTGGTGTCGAACGGCGATCTGGCGCGTGCCCGGATGATTCTCGCGGCGCGCGGGGTGACGGCGAAACCGGCGCCGGGACTCGACCAGGTGGACCGTGACGACCCGCTCGGCACCAGTCAATTCGTGCAGGACGTACGGTTTCGCCGCGGCCTGGAAGCGGAACTCGCGCAAAGCATCGCGACGCTCGACCCGGTGGAGCGTGCGCGCGTCCATCTGTCGATTGCGAAGTCGTCGTCGTTCGTGATGATGGATGGCGAGAAAAGTGCGGCGTCGGTCGTGCTGACACTCAAGCCGGGGCGTCGGTTGTCGAAGGAGCAGATTGCCGCCGTCATCAATCTGGTGGCCGGCAGCGTGCCCAATCTCGCGCCGGCGCAGGTGGCCATCGTCGATCAGCACGGGGCGTTCCTGTCGGCGCGCGTCGATCTGGACGGCGACCTGTTCGGCGACGATGCGGCGGCCCGCATCCGGGACGAGGTCGCACGGAACGTGCACAGCCTGCTCGCCCCTTCGCTCGGCAGCGGCAGCTTCCGCGTGAGCGTGACGGCCGTCGTGAACAACGACCGCGTCGAGGAGACACGCGAGCAATACGGCGCCGAGCCGAAGGTGCTGAACGAGGCGACGCGTGACGAACAGAATCGCGATCGCGTCGCGCTCGGCGTGCCGGGCTCGCTGAGCAATCGTCCGGTGGACGTTCCCGCGGCGTCTAGCGCGGCGGCGGACGGCGGCACACGGCGCAACGCGACGACCCGCCAGTTCGCGTACGACCGCAGCATTCGGCAGATCAAGCGCGGGCGTGGTCAGCTCGAGAAACTGAGCGTGGCCGTCGTGCTGGACAACGCGGCGTCGCCCACGAAGGGGAAGCCGTGGTCGGCGGATCAGCTCGGGCGGATCGACGGAATTCTTCGCGGCGGCCTGGGCATCGATGCCGCGCGAGGCGACCAGTTGATCGTTTCGTCGCTCGACTTTGCAAAGGCGCCCCCGGAGCAGCCGTGGTGGCTGCGGGCCGACACGCTCGAACAGGGCGGATGGTATCTGACCTACGGATTGGCTGCGCTGTTCGGCTATCTGGTGATCGCGCGTCCGCTGCTGCGCATGATGCAGCAATGGGTTCAGCACACGTACGGCGGCCCCGCCGGCGCCACCCCAACGCCATCGCCGCCGCACGACGAGCATGCGGCGGCGCCCGGGCAAGGCAGTGAAGGGGCAGGGCCGGGCCGGGGCATGCCGCTCCTCGGCGATATCGAATTGCCGCCCGCCGGCTCGGGCCTCGAAGTGCTGATCGACTACCTGCACACGCTGTCCGAGAAGGAGCCGGAGCGGGTTGCCGAAGTCGTCAAACAATGGATCAGGAACGATGGACACGCCAGTCACTGACGCCCGCGTGCGGGGCTCGATCGAGCAGGCCTCGATCATTTTGCTGAGCGTCGGCGAGGCGCGCGCGGCCGACGTGCTGCGCTGCCTGTCGCGCGACGAGCTGCTCAAGATCACGCAGACCATGTCCGGCATGGGCGGCCTCAAGGTCGACACCGTGAAGGCGGCGCTGCAGCTCTTTTTCGACGAATACCGCGAGCAGAGCGGCATTCACGGCGCGTCGCGCATGTATCTGCAGCGCGCGCTCGATCTCGCGCTCGGACACGACATCGCGAACACGGTGCTGGACAGCGTCTACGGCGACCGTATCCGCCCGAAGATGGCGCGGCTGCAGTGGGTGTCGCCGCGCTGGCTCGCCGACCGCATCATGAACGAGCACGTCCGGATGCAGGCGGTATTCGTCGCGTTCCTGCCGTCGGACCAGGCGACGAAAGTGATCGAGGCGCTGCCGCCCGAGACGCGTGACGTCGTGCTGTTCAACATCGCGAAGCTCGATGAGGTCGAGCACGCGTTGATCGCGGAGCTCGAGGAACTGATCGAGCACTGCCTGACCGATCTGGATCGGCGCGGCGCCGTCGTCGAGGGCATCCGTCAGGCCGCCGAGATCATCAATCGCCTGTCGGGCGACCGTCTGCGGATGATCGAGCTGATGCGCGCGCACGACCCGGGTGTCGCAACCGAGATCGAGACCAGCATGTACAGCTTCGACATGCTGGCGCGCCAGAACGATGCGGCGCTCGGTCGAATCATCGAGATCGCGCCGGTCGAGGAATGGGCGGTCGCGCTCAAGGGCGCCGAACCGGGCGTGCTGGCCGCATTGCAACGCGTGATGCCGAGGCGTCAGGTGCAGGTCTTCGATGACGCGATTCGCCGCACCGGGCCGCTGCCCGGGACGCGCGTCGAGCAGGCACGCCGCGACATCATGGCGCGCGTGAGGGCGCTGGCCGACGACAAGGAAATCGAGTTGCGGCTCGTTGATGAGGACGTCGTCGAGTGAAGACCTATCAGCGTTACCGATTTCCGCCGCTCCGATCGCCCGGGACAACGCCGCCGCCGGCCGGCGCGCTCGCGTCCGCGGCAGAGCCGTTGGATCCGCCATTCGACGCGCGCATCGAAGCGGGCTACCGGCAGGGCGTGGCGGACGGCTATCGCGCGGGTTTCGAGCGCGGTGAGGCCGACGGCTTGCGGCAGGGACGCGCGACGGGCGCGCAGGAGGCGAGCGACGCGCTGCGGAGCGAGCATGCGGGCACCGCCGAGGTGCTCGACGCGATGCGGGAGGCGTTCGGCCGGATGCACTCGGAGTATCTCGCCGCGCGCCGCACCGAGCTGGTCGACCTCGTGGCGCGGGTCGCGCGGCAGGTGATCCGCTGCGAACTGACGCTGCAACCCGGCCAGATGGCGGCGCTGATCGACGAAACCCTGGCGTTGATGCCGGCCGCGTCCGGCATACCGGAAGTGCGCCTGCATCCGGACGAATGCGCGCGCCTGTTCGAACTGTTTCCCGAGCGCGCGCAGCAATGGCGGCTGGTCCCGGATGCGCGGCTCGAGGCCGGCGAATGCCGCGTCCTGCTGGGCGGCAATGAAGCCGATGCCGGATGCCGGCACCGGTTCGAGTCGTGCATGGAGCGCGTTGGCGAACAGTTGTTCGCGGCGCCGAACGGCGAAGTGCCGATGGACGCCGTCGCGCCGATGCCGGCATCCGGGGAGGGACGCTCGTGATCTTGTCTGCACTGCGTAATGTCGCGCTCGAACAGGTGCCCGTCGCCCGGCTGACCGGCCGGCTCACCGGCGTGACGGGGCTGCTGCTGAAGGCGTCGGGCTGTCCGCTCGAAACGGGGCGGCGCTGTGTGATCGAGGCAAGCGACGGCGGCTGGATCGACGCGCAGGTGGTCGGATTCAATCGCGACGAGTTGTTGCTGATGCCGTTCAAGAAACCGGTCGGGCTCGTGGCCGGCGCACAGGTGTTCGCCTGTGATCGCCAGGCGGAGCTGCGCATCGGTCGCGCGTGGCTCGGCCGCATCGTCAACGGGCTCGGCGAGCCGATCGACGGGCGCGGCCCGCTGACGGGCAGCGTATTGCTCAAGCCGGGGCAGTCGGTCAATCCGCTGCGCAAGCGTCCGGTGCGCGACGTGCTGGACGTCGGCGTGCGGGCGATCAACGGGATGCTGACGCTCGGGCGCGGCCAGCGCGTCGGGCTGATGGCGGGCAGCGGCGTCGGCAAGAGCATGTTGCTCGGCATGATCACGCGCGCGACTGCCGCCGACGTCGTCGTGGTCGGGCTGATCGGCGAGCGGGGCCGCGAGGTGCGCGAATTCGTCGAGCACGCGCTCGGCGAAGCGGGGCTTGCGAAGGCGGTGCTGGTCGTCGCGCCGGCGGACGAATCGCCGCTGATGCGCGTCAAGGCCGCGGACCTGTGTCACGCGATCGCCGCGCATTACCGGGATACCGGCGCGGACGTGCTGTTGCTCGTCGATTCGTTGACGCGCTATGCGATGGCGCAGCGCGAGATCGCGTTGTCGGTCGGCGAGCCGCCGGCAACGCGCGGGTATCCGGCATCCGTGTTCGGCATGTTGCCCCATCTCGTCGAGACCGCCGGCAACGGCGAGGGCGACGGCAGCATGAGCGCGATCTACACGGTGCTCGCGGAGGGCGACGACCAGAACGACCCGATCGTCGATACCGCGCGCGCGATTCTCGACGGGCACATCGTGCTGACTCGCGAGCTTGCCGAGCGGGGCCATTACCCGGCGATCGACGTCACCCGCTCGGTGAGCCGATGCATGACGCAGGTGGCGGACGGCGCGCACGTCGCGTGTGCGCGCAAGGTCAAGGAAATGATCGGCCGGCATGAACAGGTGAGGGACCTGATTCCGCTGGGAGGCTACGTCAAGGGGGCGGACCCGGCGACGGACGAAGCGGTGGCGAAGGCTGCCCGAATCGACGCGTTCCTTCGGCAGGACCTCGACGAGATCGCGCGCTGCGACGCGACGCTCGCGCTGCTTCAGGCGCTGACCGAATGAACGACGGACGCACGATCGCGAGTCTCGCGGGCCTGGTGCGCGCGCGCGAAGCCGAAATCGACCGGATCGCCGCGGATCTCGCGCGGCAGGAGGCGATACGCCGGCGTCACCAGAGCAGCCTCGGCGCGCTGCGCGCGCTGCTCGACGGCGCGGCCCGGCCATCGGGCACGGCATCGGCGGCGATGGCCGGGAACGACTGGCGATATCGGCAGGCGTTGCGCGACACGATTGCCAGGCAGCGCGAGACGTTGCGCCTGCATGAGGAGGACATGCGGTTGAGCCGTCAGTTGCTGGCCGCGCAAATGGCCCGGTGCGAGATCTGGCGGCGCGAGCTTGCGCGGCGACGGTGCGCGCTGGCCACCGTCCGGCAGCGTGCGGAGCAACGCACGCAGGATGCGCTGGCCGTGCAGGTGTGGTGGTGGGCGTCGGCATGACGGCAGGCGCGGCGAGCGCAGGGCAGTGGATGCCAATTGGATGAATGGAGAGAAACCTATGCTGAAAGTGACGAATCCGAAGGCGACGGCGGAACAGTTCGCGCAGATTTACATGGCGCGTTCGAAGGATCTGCTGACGATGCAGGTGGCGCGAACGAGCGACGACAAGAAGGCGCAGTTGTCGCTGAGAAACACGCTGACGATGTTCCAGAAGGCGCTGGGCGACGCGGTCGCGGGCGGCAGCCTGATGCGGCGCGCGGCGACGCTGTCGAATCCGCAACTCGCAACGGTGACGCTGGCGCCGGACGCGAAGCCGGGTGAGTACCAGTTTCATGTCGAACGGCTCGCCACCGCGAACCAGCAGGCGATCGACCTGCCGCCCGCGATCGACGCACGCGATGCCGGTCGACTGACGATCAAGGTCGGCGACGACGTCGAAGTCGTCGTCGATATCGCGAGCGCGGACAAGGATGCGGACGGCAAGGTGTCTCCGCAAGAACTTGCACGCGCCATCAATACGGACCGGAGCACGAATGGCGCGGTGCGCGCGGCAATCGTCGGCGACAAGCTTGTCTTGACTGCGGCCCGGACGGGCGCACGGAGCCGGATCACGTTCGCCACCGACACCCTGACCGATCCGGCGCTGGCCGTCGCTTTCGAGGGGGCGCGAGAAACCGTGAAGGCGCAGGACGCGCGAATCATCCTCGGCGACAGGCAGAGCGGCCTCGCGATCGAGCAGGCATCGAACACGCTCGATTCGATCGACGGCGTGAGCATCGCGTTTAACCAGGCCGGAGCGTCCGGCTCGGTGTCGGTTGCCGTCGACAACGCCGGCACCGTGGATGGCGTGAAAGCGTTCGCCGATGCGTACAACGCACTGATGCGCTCGATCGCCGATCTGACGCGTGCCGGCGACGCGGCGCGGGGCGACCCGGGCGGGCCGTTCTCGGCCGATGCGGGCGTGCGCGCGCTGGTCGGTCAGATCAAGGCAGCGCTGCGCCAGCGCGTCGAGGGTCTCAATCTTTACGACCTCGGAATCGATACGGATCGCTACGGCATGCTGAACGTCAACGCGTCGTCGCTCGACGCGACACTGAAGACGAACGCCGCCGCACTCGACGAATTCTTCGGCGACGCGACGCGCGGACTGGCCGGCAATCTGACCCGGGTGCTCGATCGATGGCTGGACGCCGCGAGCGGTCAGCTGAAGCGGCGCGATGAATCGATCGACGCGAGCGAGAAAACGATCGTCGCAAGGCAGGCGGACTGGGATCGCCGCCATGCGAGCGTGCTCGAGCGCTACACGAAGGAGTTCACCCAGCTCCAGATCATGCAGCAAAAAATGGAAAGCACGCTCGAGCAGCTGAAGGCCCTGTTCTCGACGAACAAGGATTGACAGCGGGTCGTACCGCTGTAGTCGGCTGGAGGATCAAGCATCTTGGAATACATCGGATATCGCAGCTACCACGCTGCCAACCTGGAATCGCGGATCGCGAACGGATCGCCGATTCAGCTCGTGCTGCTGCTGACCGACGGGCTGCTCGACGAAATGGCGCGCGCGCGGGCGCACATTCTTGCGCGTCGCATCGAGGCGAAAGGCGCGAGCATCGGCAAGTGCATCGAGCTGGTGGACGGCCTGTCGAGCGCACTCGATGTGTCGTCGGGCAGTGAAGTCGCGACGAATCTTGTCGCGCTGTACGACTACTGCGTTCAACGTCTGAACGAGGCGAGCATCGCACTCGACGTCGCCCCGCTCGACGAAGCCGTGCGACTGATCTCGGTGCTCCGGGAGGGATGGCAAGGTGCGGAAGATGCAGCCGGTTGACCATGCGTCGGCCGTGCGTGTGCGTCTGCGCGTCGCGCTGCGCACGCATGCCCGTCTGCTGAGGGCCATCGTGCACGAACACCGCTGGGCCGATCTGCCGGCGCTCGACGCGGACGTCAGCGCACTGGCGAGGCATTGCGCGGGCGATGGCGCGCGAGATCCGGAGCTGGACACGACGTTGCGGGATCTCGCACGGGCATACGCGGTGGCGATTCGCGGTCTCGCCGACGCGCGCGCGGTGACAGGCCACGCGCTGGCCGGGCTGAGCGAGTTCGAGGAACGGGGGACGGCCTACGCGGCGACGAACGGGAGCGACAGATGAACGGAACCATTTCCACGACACCTCACTTGCGCGATCGCGCGGCGGGGAACGCGATCGGCGACCGGGCTATACCGGAGACAGTCATGCCGGATAGTCGGGGCGAAACGAACGAGACCGTCGCGCCTGCCGGCGACGCGGCACTACTTCCGGTGACGTCGCCGATTAATTTCCACACCGAATCATTCCGGAATGTGATGTCGACACTCGACACGCTTGACCTGCCGGCGGCGCCCTTGTCGGCGGACTGTCGAACGGATGGCGCGTCAGCCGACGGCGACGTTCCGGTCGTGCCTGGGTCGGACGTGAAGCCCGGTCCGGGATTCATCCCACGGGAACTGAGCGGGCAGCACGCGTTCCGCGAAAACCAGGTCATCGAATCCGTTCCGATCCGGCGGCCTGTTTCGCAGCGAAGCGGGGGCGATCGATTTGCCGCTGGCGCCGACCGCGAATCGAGTGCGGAGAATCGGTCCGTTCCATCCGCCATGCAGCCGCGCAGCGAGCGTGCGCGGCCGCTGGCGGTACCAGCAGCCGTCGCGATGGTCGTCGACAAACCGCCGATCGGCGCCAGCGGCGCCGTGCCGGATGGGCGCGTGCCGCACGCTGGCATCGCATGGCCGGCGGCGGCCGACGGATCGGGCGCCGGCGTGCGCGTTGCCGCAGGCCAGGCGGGCACCTTGCCATGGGGGCCGCAACTCCTGAAGGCGCTGGGCGAGCAGATCGATGTGAACGTGCAGCGCGGCGTCGGGCACGCGGTCATTCGTCTCGAGCCGCAATCGATGGGCACGTTGCAGATTGCGATTCGTCACGAGGACGGCGCGCTGCAGATCCGGATGGTCGCGTCGCACGAGGACGTCGTACGCCAATTGCAGGCGGTCGGCGATGCGCTTCGACAGGATCTCGCCGCGCGACAGCACGGCGATGTGACCGTCGTGGTGCGGCAAGGGCAAGGGTTCGGCCATCGCGAGCGCGGCGCGCGGGACGGTGACGCCGGGGCATCGCAGGGACGCAAGCGGCCCGGCGCAGCGCTCTCGGCGGTGGACGCCGCGCACGGCGACGCACGGTTTCATCTCGACGGACGAGCAACACGCTAACGACACGGAAGGGAGCGGATTTCGATGAACAGGAAAATGCTGATCTGGGGCGGCGGGGGCACGGTGCTGCTGACCGCGCTGGCCGCCGGTGGCATCTGGTCTTACCAGAACCAGGCGGCGAACACGCCTCACGCGGCGGCGCCCCCCGCAGCGGCCGACACGCACAAGTACATCAGCGTCGACCGGATCGTCGTGATGCTTCGCATGCCTCCGGACGCCGGCTTCGTGCCACCTTACGTCGAGGAAACCCATTATGCGGTGCTCGATCTCGTGCTGAAGACGACGCCCGCCCAGGAAGCGATGGCGCGTGCGCATATCCCGCTGCTGCGCAGTATCGCCGTGCGGGTGGCGGCGCGCTACACGCTGGAAGACGTCCGCCGGAAGAACCTGTCGGAGATCTCCGCGTCGCTCAATCGCGCGTTCATCAGTTCGTACAAGGGGCGGCACGTCGAGATGCCGTTTGAAAAGGCGATGATCAGCCGGCTTCTGGTGGAGTGATCGTCATGACGACCTGTATCGGCAACATCGACGCGCGAACGCGCCACGCGGACGCGAATCCGGCAGTCGAGCTGGCGTGGCTGCTCGAGTACGCGCCGATCGTCAAGCGTGCGGCACGTCAGTTGAGCTGGCAGGCCTGCGGTGCGATCGCGATCGAGGACATGGAGCAGATCGGACTGATGGGATTGCTCGAGGCGCTGCGCCGGTACGGGGCGCCCGACGCGGCGTTTGGCGGCTATGCGTTGAAGCGGGTGCGCGGCGCGATTCTCGACGAGCTGCGTCGCCACGACTGGCGGCCGCGCATGGTGCGGCAGGACGCGCACCGCGTGCGCGATTGCGAGCGCGACCTGCGTCGATCACTCGGACGCGAACCGACCGAGACCGAGGTGAGTGGCGCACTCGGCATCAGTGCGGCCGAGTATCGGCAGCGGGTGATGGCGGGCAACGCGGAGGCGATGGCGAGCCTCGACAGCCTGCTCGACGGAGAGGCGCTTGCCTTCGTAGAGAGTCCGGAGCGGCGAGTCGTGCAGCGCCGCAGCCTCGAACAGGCGCTCATGCGGTTGCGCGATCGCGAGCAGCGCGTGATTCAGCTCTACTACGAATTCGATCTGAGCTTGCGCGAGATCGCCGCGGTGCTCGGGCTGACGGAAGCCCGCGTCTGCCAGATCAACAAGGCGGCGCTCGGGAAGATGCGAGACGCGATCGGTGACGCATGAGCAGACCATCTTCGCTTGATTCGGGCATTTATCTATTCACAGGGCAAACATGAG
This sequence comes from Burkholderia sp. RF4-BP95, assembly GCF_001521985.1. Classification (NCBI taxonomy): domain Bacteria; kingdom Pseudomonadati; phylum Pseudomonadota; class Betaproteobacteria; order Burkholderiales; family Burkholderiaceae; genus Burkholderia; species Burkholderia sp. RF4-BP95. Next base: position 57,195 of record NZ_LOSX01000085.1, read on the forward strand.
ACTGTCGACTATGAAACCGCGCGCGCCGCAGGAACCGGGCAGCACGGCGCCCCACGTTGCACCGGTCGGCCGGGCCGGCGCCGCCGCGAATGCGCCGGCGGCCCGCACGGACTTCTCGATCGAGGCGGTCCGGTCCGCACAGGCGGCGCTGCGCAGCCTGCCGGATTTCGACGAGGCGCGCGTCGACGCGCTGCGCATCGCGCTCGCGGAAGGTCGCATTCCATTCGACGCGGGCAGGCTGGCCGCGCTGATTCAGCGTTTTCACGGAGGGCGGGAATGACGCGCAACGAAGCGTTCGCGAAGATCCTCGACGGGATCCGCGTCGATGTGGCCCGCTACGCCGAAATGAAGGGGCTGCTCGACCTGCAGTTCGCCGCCGCATTGCGTCGCGACGGCGCATCGCTGATGGCGACGGGCAACGCGATTCTCGCGCTCGCCGATGCGCTTCGCGCAAGTCACGAGATGCGCAGGCGGTGCATGCACGTGCTCGTCAGCCCGTTGGAGCCGGAATCGATGACGCAGGCATGGGCGGCGTTGCCGGGCCGGGTGCGCGAGCGGCTGACGCGTGTGGTGGCGCAGTTCGAATCGCAAATTCAGGAATGCAGAAACCTGAATCAGCGCAATGCGGCGCTGTTGATGTCGCAGTTTGAAATCGCGCAGCGCGCACTGTACGGCGAGGTCGATACCTATGTGGGTCGGTGACGCGTCGAATTGGCTGCCGACCGGCGCGATACGGGCCGAAAGCGATGCGCCGTATTCTCGCGCGTCCGGATTGGCCGTCGGCGCGTTTCGCGCGGCGTTCGCACAACTGCGGCGCGAGATCGAGACGATCGTTTCCGAGGGTTTTCCTCGCATCGGGGACGACGCATGGCGCGGGGCGCCGCCGCTGCGGCATCCGGGCAGCGAGGCGGCTCGACCGGCGGCGGACGTGGCGCCGGCCCGTCCGGCCACCAGCCCGCGTGCGTTTCTCGACGACATCTTGCCGTTCGCTCGCGAGGCGGCGGCCGCGCTGGGTGTGTCGGTGGATCTGGTCGCCGGGCACGCGGCGCTCGAATCGGGCTGGGGGCGGCATCCGGTGACGATGCGCGACGGGGCGGACAGCCACAACCTGTTCGGCCTGAAGGCGGGTGCGGGATGGGCAGGCAGCGTTGTCGACGTGCCGACGACCGAATTCGTCGACGGCACGCCACTGAAAACGGTGGAGCGGTTTCGCGCATATCCGGATTATCGCGCGGCGTTCGCGGACTATGTCGCGATGCTCAAGGGGAATCCGCGGTTTCGCGACGTCGTCGGCGCGGGACGCGATGCGGCCGTGTTTGCGGCGGCGCTGGCGCGGGGCGGCTATGCGACCGATCCCGCTTATGCGTCGAAGCTGCGCCGGGTGGTCGCCGACGTGGCGGCGTTGCGCGCCGGCCGCGACGGCGGGCTCACCGGGACACGTCGGACGTCGGCAGATCGATCGGCTGCGCGCTTGCCTCGCCGGTAACGCGAGCCTGAATCTCGCGTGCGGCGCTGCCGTTGCCGACGCGCAGGCGCACGATGTCGCCCTGTGCGCCAGGCTGCATCGCCACGCCGGTATTGACGACCTGAGCCGATCCGATGCGCGCGACGATGCGCACGGTCTGGCCACGCCGGATCAGCGCCGGCGCCTGCAGGGCGCGATGCGACAGGGGCTGCCCTTGGCGCAGGGCGCGGCGGTTGAGCTTGCCGATCGCATCGTCGGCGCGCGTCACCGTGTCGGTGAGCGACGACAACGTCCGCACGGCCGAATCGAGATCGTCGCGCGTGAGCGGTTGACCCGCGGCGATGTTCCGCGACGCGACGGGGATCGTTGCGGTGATGCTTGCCCGAGCGATGAATTTCGCGGTTTGGCCGGTGCTCGGGCAGTGCGCGGTGAGTACGATGCGGCTCAGCCGGACCGGCTCGCCGACCGAGATGTCGAACGGCGTTGCGCAGCTGGGCGCAGGGCGGCGCGGCGGCGGTATGACGACCGCGATGGCTGCGTCATCCAGCCCCGCACGTTGCGCGCGCGCGGTCAGTTCCGCGAGCGCCGCGTCGTGTGCCCGGGCTTGCAGCGCGGGCGAAGGCGGGGCGGCGTGCGTGCAGGACATCGGCAGCAGGAGAAGGGCAATCGGGAAACGAATCGTGCGCATGATGTGAAATGGAATACGTTCTAGCCGCGACATAAAGACGAGACGGGCCCGGTTTGGAATCGATGAGCGAAGTGTAAATGAAGGAGAACGAAATGGCATTTGATCTGGCGAACGGGCTCGGGCCGCATCCGGTCGCGTTGAGATTGCGGGCGGCGCGCACGGAGATCATCGCGTCGAATCTGGCGAACCTCGATACGCCTGGTTATCAGTCGCGCGACCTGAACTTTCGGCAAAGCATCGCCGACGCGGCCGGCAACGCGTATCCGGGCGTGCCGCTCGCAGGCGCCGCGACGCTCGGCTATCGCGTGCCGTTCCAGGCGTCGCAGGACGGCAACACGGTCGAGCTCGGCGTCGAGCAGGCGGCATTCGCACAGAACGACATGGATTTTCAGACGAGCATCGCGTTTCTCAACCTGCGGATTCGCGGTCTGCATGTCGCGATCACCGGCAACACGTAATGAAACGCGGTGTTTTGCATCTTTCCGAGGAGGTGTCATGAGTTTCAGGGAAATCGCGCAGATCGCCGGCTCCGCCATGTCGGCGCAGACCGTGCGTCTCAACACGATTGCCAGCAATCTGGCCAACGCCGATGCGGCGTCCGCCACCGAGGCCGATGCGTATCGCGCGCGCAGGCCCGTCTTCGCATCGGTGTTTCGCATCGGTGAGGATGGCGAATCGACGGGCGCGCGCGTGCAGGTGCTCGACGTCGTGACGAGCACGGAGCCGCTGCGCAAGGTTCATCAGCCGGGTCATCCGCTCGCCGATGCGCAAGGCAACGTGCTGTATCCGAACGTCAACGCGGTGGAGGAAATGACCGACATGCTGTCCGCGTCGCGCGCGTATTCGACCAACGTCGAGGTGCTCGCGCGCGTGAACGGCATGCAGCGCGAGCTGCTCAGGCTCGGCCAGTAACGAACCCTTATCGCTATGAGGACAACATGTCGAACCCAATCCAGCCTTCATCGGCAAGCATGCCGTTCAACGCCGATGCGACGCGCGCGCCATCGGGGACGGTGACCAGCGGGACGTCGACGGACATCTTCGCGAAGATGCTGAGCGCGCAGATCCAGAACCAGGACCCGCTCGACCCGATGGATTCCGCGCAGTTCGTGTCGCAGATCATGCAGGCGCAACAGACGGCATCGCTCAATACGGTCGTGAATCTGGTGGAGAACAGCATGGGATTGATCGGGAAATTGATCACCGTGGCGCTTGGAACGCACGTCGGCTCGCAGGTGATGGCACAAGCCGATTCGGTCGATGTGAGCGACCACGTGGTCAACGGGCGCATCGCGCTCGATCGCGACGCCTCGGATGTGACCGTCGTGCTCACCGGCGCATCCGGCGGAGTCAAGCACATCGCGCTCGGTGCGCGCCCCAAGGGCGACGCGCTGTTCCGCATCGACCCGACCCAGCTCGGCCTGGCTGCCGGCCGTTATCGGATTCGCGTCGAGACCGGCGACGGCACGCCGCCGCCGGCCAATATCGAAGGCACGCTCGAGAACGTGCGTCTCGGCGCCGACGGCAAGGTGATCCTGCACGTGGCCGGCGTCGGCGACGTCGACACCGCGGCGATCGTCAGTTTTCAGGGCCGCTGACCCACTCACCCATCACGCAAGGAATACACATGAGTTTCAACATCGCCTTATCGGGCATCAATGCCATCAACAATCAGCTGACGACGATCAGCCATAACATCGCCAACACCGGCACCTACGGTTTCAAGTCCGGCCGCGCGAACTTCGCGACGATGATCTCGGGCACGCAGGCGAACGGCGCGTACATCGGCTCCGTCACCCAGAGCATCGGCGTGGGCGGTGGCGTGTTCGCGACCGGGCGCGGGCTCGACGCCGCGATCGACGGTAACGGCTTCTTCGTCACGAAGGACGACGACGGATCGACACTCTTTACGCGCGTCGGCATCTTCCAGCGTGACGCGGACGGTTATCTCGTCGATGCGTTCGGCCGCCGTGCGCAAGGTTATGCGGCAGGCGGCACGTATGGCGACCTGCAGATTCCGGTCGGCGTGGCGCCCGCGAAGGCAAGCGATCGCCTCGACTACGCCGGTAACCTGTCGGCGGACTGGGAGGCGCCTGCGCAAGCGGTGTTCGACAAGGATGACGACACATCCTTCAATCACACGGTGTCGTCGGCCGTCTACGACTCGCTCGGACGGCAGCACATCGTTACGCAGTACTTCGTGAAGGCGCCATCGCCGTCGACGGACGTCACGGTGCATTACGCGATGAACGGCGAACGCATCGACGGTTCGGCGACGCTGAGCTTCGATACGCACGGCCGGCTGACGTCGCCGACGGCGCCGACACCGCTGAACCTCGGCACGCCGGAGGGCGCGGCGCCACTGACCCTTGCCATCCATTACGCGGGCGCGACGCAGGTCGCGGGTGAAGCGTCGACGATGGTCAATCGCGACAACGGCCACGCGGCCGGCGTGCCGGGCGAGCCGACGCTCGACTCGCGCGGCAACGTCGTCGTCCAGTACAGCAACGGCCAGAAGCGCACGCTGGGCACGATCGCGCTTGCAACCTTCCCGAGCCCGGACGGACTGGAGGCGGCAGGCGACACCGCGTGGCGAGCGTCCTCCGCGTCGGGCAACGCGTTGCTCGGCACCGCCGGCGCCGGTGCGCTCGGCAAGCTGGTGACCAGTTCGCTCGAACTGTCGAACGCGGACGTGACGAAGGAGCTGGTCGACATGATGACCGCGCAGCGCAACTATCAGGCGAATTCGAAAGTGCTGTCGACGGAGAATCAGATGATGCAGGCGTTGATGCAGGCGCTTTGATCATGGACGCATTGATCTATACGGCAATGAGCGGTGCCGACCGCGCGTGGCATGGGCTCGAGGTGCATGCCAACAACCTGGCCAACGCGCAGACCGACGGGTTCCGCGCGGAACTGGAGATGGCGCAATCGCGCGCGGTGCGCGGCTACGGCTACGACTCCCGCCATCTGGCGAAGCCCGAGTCCGGCGCCGTGAGCGGTCGCGCGGGCGTGCTGGCGGAAACCGGCCGGGAGCTGGACGCGGCGATTCAGGGGGACGGCTACTTCACCGTCGCCGACGCGAACGGCGTGCGCTACACCCGTGCCGGCAATTTCGAAATCGATGCGGACGGGGCGCTTACCGTCAACGGCCGCGCGGTGATCGGCGAGGGCGGCCCGATCGTGCTGCCGGAGTTCACGAGCCTGCGGATCGGCGAGGACGGCACGATTTCCGTGACCGCGTCCGGCGACGCCGATGTGCAGGCCGTCGATCGCCTTGCGCTCGTCGATGCACCGGCAGCCGACCTGGTCAAGGACCCGGCGGGGCTGCTCGTCGCGCGCGACGGTCAGCCGCTGCCGCCGGCCGAGGACGTGCGCGTGATGGGCGGGCATCTGGAGCGGAGCAACGTGTCGCCGGTCGCCGAGATGATCGCGACGATGTCGTTGAACCGCGCGTTCGAGGTGCAGATGCGGATGTTCGGCGCCGCGGGCGAGATGGCGGACGCCGGCAACCGGTTGATCCGGGGTTGATCGCGACGTCGACGCATAACCGATTGGAGAGAACGATGAATCAGGCAATGTGGATCAGCAAGACCGGGCTGCAGGCGCAGGATGCGAAGCTGCAGGCGATCGCCAACAATCTCGCGAACGTGAACACGATGGGGTTCAAGCGCGACCGCGTGATGTTCGAGGATCTGTTTTACCGGATCGAGCGCCAGCCCGGCGCGCAGCTCGACCAGGACAACGCGTCGCCGTCGGGCATCCAGATGGGCAGCGGCACGCGGCTCGTCGGCACGCAGAAGATCTTCACCGACGGCAGCGTGCAGACGACCGGGCAGTCGCTGGACGTCGCGGTGACGGGAAAGGGTTTCATCCAGGTGCTGCAGGCCAACGGCGAGACGGGCTATACGCGCTCGGGACAACTGAGCGTGAACGCGGAAGGGCAGCTGGTTAACGCGCAGGGCCTGCCGCTGCAGCCGGAGATCAGCATTCCCGACAATGCGATGAACATCGTGATCGGCGAGAACGGCGTGGTCGCCGTGACGGTGCCGGGTTCGGCGACGCCGAATGAAGCGGGGCAGATCATGCTCGCGAACTTCGTCAACCCGGCCGGCCTGCTCGCGCTCGGCGACAACCTGTACATGGAGACCGTCGCGAGCGGCCCGCCGAACGAGGGCGAGCCCGGCACCGACGTGTTCGGCAAGATCAAGCAGGGGGCACTCGAAGGAGCGAACGTGCAGGTCGTCGAGGAAATGGTCGACATGATCGCCGCGCAGCGGACGTACGAGATGAACACGAAAGTGCTGAGCGCGGCCGACAACATGTTGCAGCAACTGTCGCAGGCCGCGCGATGAAGCAACGCCTGCTCCTTTTGCCACCGGTCGCGCTGCTCGGTGCGTGCGCGCTGCTCGACCCGCCGCGTCCGGACTTTGCCGAGGACGATCTGCCGCCGGCCACATGGGCGCTTACCGCCCCGCGCGCCGGAGGCGTGTTCAATGCGGCGACCGCCTGGTCGCTGGCCGCCGACGGCCGGGCCTACCGGCCCGGCGATACGCTCACGGTCACGCTCGACGAGACCACGCAGGCCAGCAAGCGCGCCGATACGCGCTTCGGCAAGAGCAACGACGTGTCAGTGGAGCCGGGCAGGCTGTTCGGCAGTCCGATCGATCTCGATACATCGATCGGCGCGAACCGCAAGTTCGACGGCAGCGGCAGCAGCTCGCAGCAAAACTCGCTGCGCGGCGAAATTACCGTGATCGTCACCGACGTGCTCGCGGGCGGCCTGCTTCAGGTGCGCGGCGAAAAGGTGCTGTCGCTGAATCAGGGCGAGGAGGTGATGCGTCTGACCGGCTATGTCCGGCAGGCCGACATCGACACGAACAACCGCGTGTCGTCGCGTCGAATCGCGAATGCGCGCATCCAGTATGTCGGCAAGGGCGCGCTGTCCGAATCGAATTCGGCCGGCTGGTTGACGCGGTTCCTCAACAGTCCATGGATGCCGTTCTGATGGGAAAGCCTATGCGAACACTTCGGTCGACCATCCTGGCCGGCCCGCGCATGCTCGCGACGACGGTGGCGGCGACGGTTGCGCTGCTCGGCGCGCCGTCCTCGTGCGGCGCGGCGACGCTCGGTGCGCTGGTCAACATCGAGGGCGTTCGCGACAACCAGCTCGTCGGCTACGGCCTCGTCGTCGGCCTGAACGGCACCGGCGACGGCCAGCAGATCCGTTACACCGGCCAGTCCGTCGCGAACGTCCTCAAGCAATTCGGCGTGACGTTGCCGGAAGGCATCCGCCTGCGCTCGCGCAATGTCGCGGCCGTCATGGTCAGCGCCAGTTTTCCGCCGGGCTACAGGCCGGGCCAGAAGATTGACGTGACCGTGTCGTCGATGGGCGACGCCAAGAGCCTGCGGGGCGGGACGCTGCTGCTGACGCCGTTGCGCGCGGCAGACGGCGCAGTCTATGCGCTCGCGCAAGGCAATCTTGTCGTGCCGGGTGTGAGCGCGGAGGGCCGCGGCGGGTCGAGCGTGACGATCAATTCCACCGCGGCGGCGCGCATTCCGCGCGGCGCGACCATCGAGCAGGAAATCCGGACCGGCCTCGACGCGAAGCCGGTGGTCACGCTCAGCCTGAAACGCCCCAATTTCCAGACCGCCGCCAACATCGTCGCCGCGATCAATCGCGTTGTCGGCCATGACGTCGCGACGAGCCGCGACGGCACGAGTGTCGACGTCGGCGCGCCGGTCGATCCGACCGCGCGCGTCGCGTTCGTCGCGAAACTGAGCGCGATCAGCGTCACGCCGCAGAAGGCGCCGCCCCGCGTCGTCTTCAATTCGCGCACCGGCACGGTGGTGATCAGCCAGGGCATGACGGTGTCGCCTGCGGCGGTGTCGCACGGTGCGCTGAAGGTGACGATCTCCGAAGGCGCGCTCGTCAGCCAGCCGAATCCGTTCGGCGGCGGCGAGACCGCCGTCGTGCCGCTGTCGCAAGTCGATGTGCAGCGAGGCGGCAACCGAATGTTTCGCTGGCCAGCGGGCACGAGCCTGCAGGCGATCGTGGACACGATCAATGCAACGGGCGCGGGGCCGGACGACCTGATGGCGATCCTGCAGGCGCTCGATGAGGCCGGGGCGTTGAACGGCGAAATGGTCGTCATCTGAGGAGGGGGCGCGCATGTCGAATCCATCCATGGCCATGTCGTTCCGCGTGGCGCCGCCGGGCTGGCCGGCCGGCACGCCGGCAATGCCGCCCCCGCGTGCCGACGGCGGCCACGATGCCAGGACGCTCGACGCGGCCGAGCAGTTCGAGGCGCTCTTCGTCGCGCAGATCCTGCGGGAGATGCGCAACGCCATTCGCGAGATCAACCCGGCGGGCAGTATTTTCCGCAACCGCGCCGGCAGCGACATGACGGACCTGGCGGACGGACAGGTCGCCCGGTTGCTCGCGTCGCGTCATGCGTTCGGCATCGCGGATTTCATCTTGCGGCAACTGCCCCCGGACGCCGGTACGGCCGCCTCGGCGCAGGCGTGATGCCGGTTGGCCGCGCGGATTTAAGTCGATGCGCGTGCCGGTCGCCGGATACGGCAGGGGGCCGCTTGCGCGGCTGTTTCCGCTCGCCGCCCGTCGTGGGCCGGGCGAGCATCGATCGATGAGGGAGGTAGACGATGAATATGATCGACATCGGCATGTCGGGCATCCTGGCCGCGAACCGGTCGCTCCATGCGACCAGCAGCAATGTCGCCAACATTGCGACACCCGGCTATTCGCGGCGCGGCGTGCTTCTGTCGGGCAACGCGCACGGTGGCGTCGACGCGTCGGCCGCGATGCGCATCAACGAGGGCTACCGGACACAGCAGATGTGGCAAGCGGCGAATGCGTCCGGGCGTGCACGGGCCGCCCAATCGCATCTTGACCAACTTGAAGGAGTGGTGGGCGGCAACCCGGCAAGCGGCGATATCCAGCACCGCGATCTCGGGCTGGGCGCGTTCTTCGGGGCACTGCGCGGCGCGACCGGCGAACCGGGCGATCCGGTGCTGCGCAACGCCGTGCTCGACACCGCAAGCGGAATGACGCGGCAGTTCAACGGCATGCGCGCAGCGTTCGAGGACCAGCTGCGCAGCATCGAACGGCAGCGCGACGTGACGGTCGACCAGGTCAACGGGCTTGCCACGCAGATCGCCGACTTGAACGGGCGAATCGCGGTTGGCCTCGCGAGCGGCGGCGACGTCGCGGCGCTGATGGACCGACGCGACGTTGCGGTCGACCAGATGGCGGGGCTCGCCGGCGTGCGCGTCGTGCAGCAGCGGGACGGCACGGTCGACGTGTCGATGGCGTTCGGCCAACCGCTCGTGGTCGGCAAGCAGGCGGGTCGAATCGACATCCGGCGGGACGAACACGGTCGACAGGCACTGGTGATGTCGTTCGGACAACAGAAGATGCCGCTGCGGTCGACACACGTCGGCGGGGCGCTGCGCGGACTCGCCGAGGTCGAGAACGACGTGCTGCGTCCGCAGCTCGATGCGCTCCGGACGCTCGCGGTCGAGACCGCGAAGCGAGTCAATGCGCAGTTGGCGCAGGGTTACGACATGCACGGCAATCCCGGCAAACCGCTGCTGGCTTTCGACGAAGCGAGCGGTCGACTCGGCGTCGTGCCCGACATGCAGCCCGAGGCGTTGGCCTTTTCGGCCGACCCGGATCATCCCGGCGACAATCGCAACCTGCTCGCGCTGAGCGACCTGGGTTCCACGCGGATCGAGATGCCGGGCCATGGCACGGTGTCGATCGAGAATGCGTTTGCATCGATCATGGGCAAGGTCGGCTCGGCCAGCCAGCAAAACAAGCTGGTGGCCGAAACCGCGCAGGCGGTGCGTACGCAGGCGGAAAACGACTGGCTGTCGCTGAGCGGTGTCGACAACGACGAGGAAGCGATGAATCTCGTCCGTTTCAAGGATATGTACAACGCGAACTTGAAGGTGATCGCAGTCGCCAATGCGCTGTTCGAAACCACGCTGAATGCCATCTGACCCACGGAGCGCCGACATGCGAGTGACCAGCCAATTCCACCACGACGTCATGAAGCAGGTGACGCAGCGCACCAACGCGCAGCTTTCCGATACATTGATTCGGATGACGACAGAACAGCGCATCCTGCGAGCCTCCGACGATCCGATCGGCGCCGTGCGCCTTGCGTTGCTGGCCGAATCCGGCGATCGACTCGCCCGGTATCGCACCAATATCACGACGTTCGAGTTCCGCCTCAAGCGCGGCGAGCAGGCGCTCTCCGAGATCGTCGCGCAGTTTGGCGAAGCGCAGCAGAAGTTGCTGATGGCGCTGGACGGCGCGCGTGCGCCGGGCGATCTCGCGGCAATCGCGGGTGTGCTCGAATCGGTGCGGGACATGCTGTTGCATTCATCCAATACGCGCGACGGCGCCGGCCACTATCTGTTTTCGGGGACGGCGATCACGACAGCGCCCATCGCTTTCGATCCGGTCGCGCCGGCCGGCAGCCGCTATGCATATGGCGGCAATGCCGGGAAGCAGGCGGCGATCGTCGGCGACGGCGTCACCGAGGTGCTGAACGACGATCTCGCGGAGATGGCCGACGCACTCAACGCGCTCGATCGCGCGATCGAGCGGATGCGGGCGCCGGGCGCCAATGCGAACGATTCGACGCTGCGCGACGCACTTGTGCAGGCGATCGACGTGATCGACAGGACGTCGGTGTCGGTCGAATCGAAGATCGGCCGGCTCGGTAACGCGCAGAACATGCTCACGCTGCTTGACGATCTGCATGCGTCGTCCCAGGTCGTCACCACGGAGGCGGCCCAGGATGCAGGCAAGATCGACCGCATCGAGGTCTACGACGCGTACATGAGCTATCGCACCGCGCTGGAGGCGACGCAGAAGGTTTATGCGCAGGTATCGCAGCTGTCGCTCTTCAACGTGCTCTGACGGCGAAGCGGCTCAATGGAAATCAATATTCGCTCCTCGGCGGACAGCGCACTCACCGGAACCGGCGCCGTGCGGCGCGACACACCGCGCGCGGCGGTTTCCGGCAGAATCCGGTCGCGCGACGCGACGTCACATGACATGACGAGTGACGCGCGCGTCACGATACGCGTCGCGGCCGAGCGGCGCGACCGGATCACGACGCATCGGCAGATCAACGAGCAGGCTTCCGGGATGCAACAGGTGCTCGATTACCTGGCCGGCTTCAGCAGTCATTTGAATGCGCTGAAGCAGGCAATCGGCTCCAGTCTCGTCGGCGGCGGTAGTGAGGACGCCGCCCGCACGCAGTTGGCGCGCACGGTGAGCGCCTGGCATCGCCGGGCCGACGCGACCGGCGGCCGATTGAGCGATGCGCTGGACATCGGAGGCGAAGGGAAGGCGAGGCGCGCATTCATGGTGGAAGGACTGAACGCGCAAGATGCGCGTCGGGCTGCCGGAGAAGTCATCACGTTTCACCTTGCCGGCACCGGTGCGAGTCCTGCGACGGCTTATCTCGCGCCGGACCTTTCGGCGCGTCAAATGGTGTACCTGCTCAAGGTTGCCCTTGTGACGCTGCGTGTCGCCTGTGACGAGGATCCGCATGGCCGGATCCGCTTTTCGGTCGAGGAGTCGCGCTGGCCGAGCGTCATGAGTGGACTTCGTGTGAAAGGCGGTGGCGTCCGGTTTCCGGATGGCGAACCGCTGCGCCCGACGCTGACCGATGTGCCTGAACGGATCGACCCGGCCGGGTGGCGAGTGGACGATCCGCTGACGCTGCGTGCGACGTTGCGCGCGGTGGTGCAGACACAGGAACGGGTCGAGCAGGCAGCGACGCGCGCGGAGCAGATGCTGCGTGCTGCGCGACGGACGCTGGAGCTGATTCCCGCGGTGGCCGATGCAGATTGGGCGCGGGCAGTATCCGGGCAGATGGCGACACGGATAGGTTCGGTGCGCGACTACGAGGATGCGATGGCGCTCGCGCCGGCGACCGCGGGCGTCGAACGTACGCGCGTGCACACATTGCTGGCATTGCGTTGACGGCGACGCATCCGTCGATGCGCGTGCGTCAGATGGAGGGGGAGAAGTCGGTCGGAAGCGAACGAACCAGGCGCAGGATGTGAATCATGGCGCGAAGCCGGACGGATGATGGAGGGGGCCGCGAGCGCAACGTGGGGCCGAGAGGTGAGCGGACTTGCGCGCGCGTTTGAGGAGTGTTGCGGGCGCTACGATCATCGCGTCGGCATGCCACGGTGTGATGCACGCGATTCACGGCAGATCCTGCGCGAGATACGTCTTGCAGCGTCCCTGGACCGTGTGGATCGTGCCGGGACAGACGGTGAGCCACTTGTTGCCGCCGCGCGTGATCTGATAAAGGCGCTCGCCGGGCTGCAACTTGACGCCGATCGAAGACAGGAGCGCGAGACTTGCGGCCTTTGCGGGCGCCGGGTGCTGCGCTTCCTGCTTCAATGCGCTGAGCAACCCCGAGAAATGCTTGTTGAGAAGGGTTATCTTCCAGGTGTTGCAGCCGATCCAGACAACGGCACCAATGAGCAGCGCGCGCTCGATTAGCCGGGCAGCACGTTGGCGTTTGGGTACATGTCGAGGCGGGACGGTGTGGTGAGCGGGGTCGTCGAACGACGAGGTTACATCGGCGCACTTCTCGTCGTTGTCATGGGGCTTGGCGGTCTGCGGTGGCTCGGTCGCCGGCACCGCATCGTCGAGTGGCTGCGCGGTGCCGATGAACCGCAGACCGTGACGTGGCAGCGTTTTGATCAGCGTGCCGCTGATGCCATGTTCCTCGAGCCGGGCGCGCACCGCGCGGACGAGTTGATGGTAACTGCTGTCCGTCACGACCAACCCCTTGTCGCCCCACAATTGCTGCATCACCGCTGCCTTGGTGGCGAGCCCCTTGAGCACCATCACCAGTAAGTCGGCTTCATTCGCAGTCAACTCGGTCGTGCGGTCAGCGAGCGTCAGAGTCATGTGATGGCAATTGAAGATAACGCGGTCTTCTATCAGATATTTATCCATCGATGTTCCGGCTACATGTGGTCGCGACAACGTTAGCGTCTGAATTCACAGCGACGGGCGATGAGTCGACCCGTCGTCCGACCGGAACGAAGACCTTTGTGAGATGCTTCCGGTGGCCGAGCTTGCTGCTCGTTGCGTGTGGACCGGGACGGTGTGATGTCAGGCGCGGTGTGCGGGTTCGATGCGAACAATATTGCGATAGATCGCCGCCAATGACTATGAGAAATGTCTGAAAAAATAACGACAAATTGCTTAGTCGATGGATGAGGTGACCGTGACTCGCAAAATCTCTCGGCGTGGCGTCCTATAGCGCTGTAAATCGTGGACGGCAAAAAAGCGTCCGGATCGAGGACATTATGTGGCTGGTGAGGAGCGACCCGCTTCTGCTTTCCGGTGTCGGCACGGGATGGCGCAATTTCTGTTTTACGGGGCCGGATTGGAACGCGTCGGGGCATTGGGCCACGGCAGAAGCGCGATCTGAAGTTAAACGGCCAGTGCCTGCCCGCGTACTCGACCGAAGCCGTGCTGCTCGTCAAGTCCACTGCGCTGGCCAGCCTCGTCACGGCGTGGGAAGTGACGGGTGTCGCGCAGCAGATCATTCAGCAAACCTATCGGACGACCGAGGTCTTCGTCTGCGCCGCCGTCATCTATCTGGCCCTGAACTTCATCGTCGTGCGCGTGCTCGGCGCGCTCGAATGGCGGCTCTCCGGACACCTGCGCGCGCCCAAGCCGTCCGGCGCGTCCGTCGCGGCGACGCGCAATCCCCGGCGCGTCGCATCCTGAGCGTCCCCATCCTCGGCGCGAGCTGGTCGGGCAAGAGCACGTTCCTGCGCTGCCTGAACCTGCTCGAGACGCCTGATGACGGCTCCGTCGCGCTCGCCGGGGAAACGCTCGCGATGAAGCGCGCGCGCGACGGCAAGCTGCATCCGAGCGACTATCGCTGATGCGCGAGATGCGAGCGATCGCGTTCGTCACCGACCTGATCCCGCAAGGCACGATCGACCGCGGCGAGATGAAGGAAATGCCGATCCATTCGATTCGCGCCGACGACGCAATGTGCGCGTTGTGCGTATCGAACAAGTACAACGCGGATTGGGCGTTTCCCAGCGAACTGCACGATCACGGGCGCCTCGAAGCCGCTGCATGGCTCGCGCATCACTACGGAAACATCGGGCAGCGGTCGAGCACCGACATCCGCCGGGAATTTCTGTAACCGCATCGCGGTAATGTCGGCATGGGGCGATCATGTGCAGACGCCCTCGGTCAACGAGCGAACGTGAGCCAGATGCAGGAGCGGTTCGCTGCGTTGTGGCCGTGCAGCGGCGGGACAGATGGCGAAGGTGTCTTTTTCAAGAAGCATTTCGTTGCCGGATCAAATAAAACCGATAATGAGGTGAGTCGAGAAATTTCCCCGCCTGAATTATGTGAATTAACGGAAATGGGGAATCGGTGCGTCTGACCGGCAACTCCTTGCATTCAATCCAGATGGTCCTCATTGCAAAGCAGTCTGACTAGTCGACGAAGTTCCGGGCGCTCGGCTTTCATTCTTGGCACAAATGCGCAATATGGATGGCCGAGTTGAATCGAATGCGTCGAGAGCGCGATGAGCCGCCCGGTTTCCAGATCAGCCTGAGCCAGCAGCTTCTGAGCCAGGGCAATTCCGAGCCCCGACCGCGCCATCGTGATGGCGAGGCTTGAGAGGCCAACCCGTCTGCCATTCGACGGATCGAGATGGCGCTCATTGTCGATTCGCGCGAACCAGTCGTTCCAGGTCGGGTGTGATGCGTAATTTGGCCCCCAGTTCGTATGGATGAACAGGCTTTCGTGGATGTCGTTCAGGCTGAAGTTGCCATTTCCATGTCGATGCCAGAACTCGGGTGCGCAGACCGGGATGACTTCATCATGAACCAGCGGAATCGTCTGGATCGACGGGTAGTGATAATCGCCGTAACTTACCCGTATATCAACGTTCTGGCGTAACAGATCGACGGGGTCTTCCTCTACTCGAATATCAATTGCAATTTGCGGATAAATTTCGAACAGTTGCGTCAATTTCGGTACGAGCCAGGTTTCTGTCAGTGAAGACGGCACGCTAACGACCAGATGCGCCTGCAACTCGCCTTCCAGAATGCGCTCGGTCATTGTCGCGATGTCCCTGAGCGCCCGAGACGTTTGTGGGAAGATCGCCCGTCCCGCATCAGTGAGCGAAATGCGATTGCCATTCCGCACAAACAGTTGCTTGCCGAGGTATGCCTCGAGATTGCGAACCTGCTGGCTGACGGCGGCTGATGAGACGCCGAGATCGGCGGCGGCCAGCGCAAAGCTGCCGGTTCTGGCGGCAACTTCAAAGGCCTTGACGGCATTAAGTGGCGGCAACTCACGCATCACACATTCTCCAAAAGTTTTTCTTTTGAAAGACCAACATTTTCTACTGTTGAAGTCAATTTTTTGTTTCGATAGCTTACGCCTTGTTGAGAAAATTTGCGCAATCTCAACACTTGGTGCCCGCACAGCCGAACCTGCATGGGTGGCGCAATGACGGGCAGATCGAATGATCCGATGAATCGGACAGCAGGAGACAAGCGATGCAAGCACGGAAGCGGCCGGCGAAATTCCTGGCATTGGTGTCGGCGATGGCCTTCAGCCTTGTTCCACACCTTTCTCACGCGAAGGACTGGAAGGAGGTCACGATTGCGCTCGAGGGTGCGTATGAACCGTGGAATGTCACCCGTCCGGACGGGACGCTCGACGGATTCGAGCCCGAACTCGCCGCCAACCTGTGCGCGCGGGCCCAGATCAAGTGCAAGCTGATCGCCCAGGACTGGGACGGCATGATGGCGGCACTCAAGGTGGGCAAATTCGATGTGATCATGGACGGGCTCGCCATCACCGAAGAGCGAAAAAAGGAAATCGCATTCTCCGTACCTTATGCCAATACGCCGGCAACCTTTGCCGTAGCGAAGAACGGCCCCCTTCGCAATCTGCCCGGCACCGGAACGGAGATCGAACTGCCGGGTAACTCGGCTTCGGACAAGCAGCTTCTCGAGCCGTTGCGCCGAGCACTGAAAGGCAAGGTGATCGGCATTCAAACCGGTACGTCCTTCACCTCCTTCATTTACGGCAATTTCGGCGATGTCGCCACGATTCGTGAATACAAGACTGCGGCCGAGCACGATCTGGATTTGAATAGCGGCCGGATCGACGTGGCATTCGACGATGCCACGTACTTCTCGTCTGCTTTCTCCAAGTCCGAGAACAAGAATCTCCAGTTCGCCGGGCCGCGAATGAAGGGGCGAGCGTTCGGGCCTGGTGAGGCACTCGGGTTTCGACCGTCGGACGGCGATCTGAAGAACAAATTCGATGGCGCAATCAAGGCGGCACTCGCAGACGGAACGGTCAAGCGGCTAAGCGAGAAATGGTTCAAGATGAATGTCGCGCCATGACCGGCTCCCCTGCATCATCTGCATGACTAAATGGTACCGGGAAAGGCGGATCGGTTCGACTCGCCTCGCCCCGGAGACCGTCCGAAACCCGCATTGACCGGGAGGAGACGTTGATGTTGTCGGTATTCGAGTTATTGGGCTGGGGGTCCGGCGGATGGGGCGGGACGCTTCTCCGGGCGACGGCGACCACCGTCGAAGTGACTTTCGCCGCACTTGCCGTCGGCGCGGTGGTGGGGGCGGCCGTGGCGTGGTCGAGGCTTTCTCGCTACCCGTTGGCGCGCGCCTTCGGAGACGCGTACACGACGGTGTTCCGCGGCGTCCCCGAGTTGCTCATCATCTACCTGATCTATTTCGGCGGCTCGTCGATCGCGACGCAAATCGGCAAGTACCTGGGCGCGGATGGTTTTTTCGGACTACCGCCTTTTCTGTCCGGGGCGCTGGCAGTCGGTGTCATTTCCGGTTCGTATCAGGCCGAAGTCTATCGCGGCGCGTATCTGGCCGTTTCACGCGGAGAGATCGAGGCCGCGATGTCGATGGGCATGTCGCGCAGCAAGCTGCTGTTCCGGATCGTCGTCCCCCAGGTATTCCGCTTTTCATTGCCGGGATTGGGCAACGTATGGCAGATGACGTTGAAGGACTCGGCGCTGATCTCGATCACGGGTCTCGTCGAATTGATGCGTGCCAGCCAGATCGGCGCCGGATCGACGCACCAGTACTTCTTGTTCTTCATCGCCGGGGGAGCCCTGTACCTTGTCCTGACGGCGCTTTCCGGAAAGATATTCAATCGTCTCGAAGACCGCATGGGAAGAAGTTCCCGGCGAATCGCATAAGGGCCCTGCCATGGATTTCGATTTCTTGCTGGACACCCTGTCGCGGTTGCTCGCCGCGCTGCCCGTCACGCTCGCGCTGTTTCTGCTGGCGATCGCCTTCGGCGGAGTGATTGCATTGGGTTTGACGTGGATGCGATTCTCCGGCGTCAAGTATCTGGAGAAATTCTCGAGCGGGTATGTCTTGGTGTTTCGGGGCACGCCGTTGCTGATCCAACTGTTCCTGCTTTACTACGGAATGGGCCAGTTCGACTTCGTTCGCGACAGCGTCTTCTGGCCGATCATCCGCGAGCCGTTCGGATGCGCCGTGCTGTCGCTGGGATTGTGTACGGCCGGTTACACGACCGAAATTTTCCGTGGCGGGGTGTTGGCGGTGCCCGCGAATCAGCTCGAAGCCGCGCGTGCGATGGGCATGTCGGGCTGGCTGTTGTTTCGCAGGGTGATCGCACCTGTAGCCTTGCGCCACGCGCTGCCGGCCTATTCGACGGAGATCGTTCTGATGGTGAAGGGGACTGCGCTTGCGAGCCTCGTGACGGTCATGGAGATGACCGGTGTCGCTCAACGCATCATTGCGCATACGTACCGCACGACTGAAGTCTTTCTGTGCGCGGCCGCCATCTACCTGCTGCTCAATTTCCTGATCGTTCGCGCGATCGCGCTACTCGAATACTCGTTGACGCCATATCGTCGACCCATGTCGTCGCCCATTGCCAACTGAAAGGCCGATGCTATGAAACTCAATGATCTCGCCGAAGAACTGAAGGTCGTTCCCGCTGTTGCAGTCTCCAATCTTCATAAGCGATATGGAGACAACCATGTATTGAGAGGCGTATCGCTCGCGGCTCGCGAGGGCGACGTCATTTCGATTCTGGGATCAAGCGGATCCGGCAAGAGTACGCTGCTGCGTTGCATCAACCTGCTCGAGACGCCGGATGACGGCGATGTGCTCGTCGCCGGAGAGAAACTCGATTTGCGCGTGAACGGCCGCGGCCGTCGTGAGCCGGCGAATCGCCGTCAGGTGGATCGCATCCGCTCGCAATTGGGGATGGTATTCCAGAGTTTCAACCTGTTCTCTCACATGACGATCCTGGAGAACCTCATCGAGGGGCCCGTGCATGTCCAGAAGCGCAAGCGTGCCGACTGCATCGACGAGGCGATGGTGCTGCTTGAAAAGGTCGGAATTGCAGACAAGTTCAGGCACTATCCCGCCCACCTGTCGGGCGGGCAGCAACAGCGTGCTGCGATCGCGCGGGCACTGGCAATGAAGCCCCGAGTCATGCTGTTCGACGAACCGACCTCGGCTCTGGATCCGGAGCGGGTCGGCGAGGTGCTCAAGGTGATGCGGCAGCTGGCTGAGGAAGGATGCACGATGCTGATCGTGACACACGAAATGAATTTCGCCCGGAGCGTGTCGAGCCGGGTCGTGTTCATGCATCAGGGTGTCGTGGAAAGCGAAGGCGCGCCGGACGAATTGTTCCGTCATAAAAAATCAGAGCGCTTCTGCCGATTCATTTCAAGCCACGAATCGGTGTAGCGACGTCGAAGCGAAGCAGGTCGACATTCATCCCGTGCTTATCAAATTTAATATGCATAACATAACAATTGACGATACGCCGATGACCTGGAGGGCGGTTGCCGAGATCGCCAATGGCGCACGGCTGGCGCTCGGGCGGGAAACGTGGGACAGAATACGCGGCGCGCGCGAGATCGTTGACCGGATCGTCGAGCGTCAGGAGCGCGCCTACGGCATCACGACGGGCCTGGGTGCCTTGTGCGACACGGTGCTGTCGCCGGGAAAGCTCACCGAATTATCGACGAATGCGCTGAAAAGCCACGCGTGCGGTGTCGGCGCACCGCTGTCCGCCGATGGCGTGCGCGCGATTCTTGCGGCGCAGATCCAGAACTTCGCTCACGGCCGCTCCGGCGTTTCACCTGACGTCGTTGAACGATTGCTGGACTTTCTCAATCTCGACATCACGCCCGTTGTGCCATCTGAAGGATCGGTCGGCTACCTCACCCATATGGCCCATGCCGCGCTGCCGATGATCGGCCTGGGGGAAGCCTGGGTGGACAATCAAAGATTGTCCGGCATCGCTGCACTGAAGCGCCGGGTCCTGCGGCCGCTATCGCTTGCCGCGAAAGACGGTCTTTCGTTGATCAACGGGACGCCGTGCTCCACTGGCATGCTGTCCGTGGCGTTGCAGAGGACCGAGCGCCTGATGAAATGGGCCGATATCGTCGCGGCGATGAGCTTCGAGGCGTTGCGCGGGCAACTGGACGCCTTTTCCCCGGAAGCGCTCGCGGCGAAGCCGCATCCTGGTGCGCAGAGAGTCGGAAGGAATTTGCGTCGTTTGCTGGAGAACAGCACCAACCTGCTGGCGAGTCGAGGCATACGAACGCAGGATGCGCTCAGCATCCGGTCGATTCCGCAAATACATGGCGCCAGCCGCGACCAGTTTTCGCACGTCGAGAAACAGGTCGATCTCGAGCTCGCATCGGCGACGGACAATCCGCAAGTCTTCGGCAACAGCGACGAATACCGCGTCATTTCGCAGGCCAACCCGCATGGTCAGAACATGGCCATGGCGGCCGATATCCTGGCGATTGCACTGGCTGAACTGGCGGGCGTGTCCGAGCGGCGCGTCGACCGGCTCGTCAACCCGATGACGAGCGGCCTGCCGCCGTTCCTGCTGCGGGAAAGCGGCGTGAATTCCGGTCTGATGATCGTCCAGTACGTTGCTGCGTCACTGGTCGCCGAGAACAAGACCCTCGCCAGTCCGAGAGTGGTCGACAACTATGTGACGTCGGGCTTGCAGGAGGATCACCTGAGCTTGTCCACGCCAGCTGCTCTCAGGGTGTCGAAGGTGCTCGACAACGCCGAAACCGTTCTTGCGATCGAATACCTCGTTGCCGCCCAGGCGCTGTCTTTCATCAAGTTCGCCGACATCGGCTCGGGTTGTCGCAGCGCGCTCCAGATCCTGCGCGAGGAAATACCGCCCTATACCGAGGATCGGGTCGTGGCGCCCGATATCGCGAAAGCGCTTGCGCTGCTGCGCGAACCGGCAACGCTTGCCCGTATCGAGCGGGAGATCGCCTATTGCTTATAGCGCGCGCGTCGATTCATTGCCCGCACCGTGATGGTCCTCCATAGGCAAGCGGACTGGGTTGATGCGAACGGGGAGATCCGGCCGACAAGCGGATGCAACTGGTTCAGGAGACGGCTCTGCCGTTCCATGCATTGCCGCAGAAAACGACGACAGGGCGTCGGTGTCGAAGAGATGACCTGCGGGACGCCCGACAAGTTTTTCTGAATGAGGAAGAAGAAATTGTCCCGTTGATGGGTTGTTTTTTTGTAAATACCATCTCTTCAATGCGATTCGTTATGCGAAGTATATGCGCGAATTCAAATACGGATCGGATGACATGTGTGGTACGTCTCTTGTGCGGTTCCCGACCGTCCGCAGAAGCGACAGATTTTTCGTTGGGCGCCATATATCTATTGAAAACATCCCATTGGTAAATCATGAAAGACATTCTTGATCTGGATCGGTATCCGCTGGACCGTGAGGGTAGCAGCGAATGGAATGCGCTTGTCGAGAAGGCAGCCGCAGACCTTGGGCGCGACGGCATGTTCAATCTGGAGGATTTCGTCCGGCCCGAGGTTGTGTCCCGGGCGGTCGCCGAGATCTCGCCGGTCATGGACGAGCACTCGCATACGCACAAGCGGGTGCACAACATCTATTTCCTGCCCGAAATCCCGGAGCTGGCGCCTGGCCATCCGGCGCTGCGCAAGGTCGAGACGGTCAATCACACGGTATGTGCCGACCAGATTCCGGACAGCGTCATTGCGAGCATTTACGCGTACGAGCCGTTGGTGAGATTTCTTGCCGCGACGATGCGAAAAGAAAAGCTGTACCTGATGGACGATCCGCTCGCGAAAATCAACGTGATGGCATACCGCGAAGGCGAAGCCCTGAACTGGCATTTCGATCGATCGGAATTCACGACGACGCTCCTGCTGCAAGAACCGCTGCAAGGGGGCGAATTCGAGTATCGGACAGATCTGCGATCCGACTCCGATCCGAACTATGACGGGGTGGCGGCGTTGCTGGAAGGACGGGATCCGCGCGTGCAGAGCATGCGACTGAAAGCGGGGACGTTGAATGTGTTCCGAGGCAAGAACACCGCGCATCGCGTCACACCCGTTCAGGGCGAGCGGGACCGAATGGTGACGGTGTTTTCATATTACGAGAAACCGGGGGTCACGTTCCATGGGGAAGAGCGCATGGGGTTTTACGGCCGTGCGCATTGAGATCGTGCGGGGTGAAGCCTGAATGCCGGGCGGCAGCGTCGCGAGGCACTGCCGTCGGCGGTCATGGATTCCCGCATAAGCACATGTCTGAAGGCAGTGCCGCGACGGCGGTTCGCGCGTGGCGGAGATCGCGTTTGCAAAGGTGAAGAAGTCGACAACACTCAATCGGTACGGAGAAGGGAGACCCTGATGAAGAAAATGCGTGTCGTGGCTGGCGGGCTGGTTCTTGTCTCGTCACTGGTGCATGCCGAGAATTCCGTGACTTTGTACGGGATTATCGATGAAGGTATCAACTACACGACCAACACCGGAGGCAAGCACAGCTACGAAATGCAGAGCGGATACGCGTCAGGTAGCCGGTGGGGGCTCAAGGGGCAGGAGGATTTGGGTGGGGGACTCGCAGCAATTTTCACGCTCGAGAATGGGTTTGACGTCAATTCTGGCCAACTGATGCAAGGCGGCCGGATGTTCGGCCGTCAAGCCTTTGTCGGCGTGCAAAGCGACAAGCTGGGAACCCTGACGTTCGGTCGGCAGTATGACTCGGTGGTCGATTATCTCGCGCCGTTGACCGCGAACGGCTGGTACTCGGGATACCTTTTCTCGCATCCGTACGACAACGACAACACGGACAATTCTTTCCGCGTGAACAATGCGATCAAGTATTCGAGCCCTGGCCTCGGCGGCGTCACGTTCGGCGGGATGTACGGGTTCAGCAACAGCGCGGGCGCATTCTCCGATAACCGCCTGTACAGCTTCGGGGCGGCATACAGCCACGGCCCGTTCTCGATCGGTGCGGCCTATATGGACATCAATCATGTCGGCGGCAATGCTTTGGGTGCCGTTGCCGCGAACGACGCCAGTTTCTATGCGGGGCATCAGCGCATCTATGGTGCAGGTCTCTCGTATGCGATTGGTTCGGCTACGCTCGGATTCGTCTATAGCGATACCTTGCTCGAGAATCCGACCGGTAACGCATACGTTGGTGGAACCTTCGGCGGGACAGGGGCCAGCTCACTTCGATTCGATAATTTCGAATTCAATGCGAAATACGATTTTACGCCGGCGTTTTTCGTGCAGGCGATGTATACGTACGCGCTTGGAAAATACTCGGCGAGCAGCGGCACGGTTCGCCCGAAGTGGCATCAGGCCGGCCTGATGTTCGACTACGCCCTGTCGAAGCGTACCGATGTCTATTTGCAGGGGCAGTTCCAGCAAGTGGCGGGGGGCGAGACGGGAACGTTCCTCGACAACGCGTTCATCACGGGTGCAAGCGGTGCATCGTCGAACAATCGGCAATTCATTGCTCGCGCAGCTCTCCGTCATACGTTCTAGGCGCGGAGATCGTGACCTGAGGTTCGTGAGTCACACGGAGTCCGGATTGCGATGTTAAAAATAAGGAATGCGTATCTAAATCGACTGAACGAAATCGAGCGCTTCGATGGCGAGGAAGGCCGGCGCGCGGGTGTCGGTGGTCGGAGCGGGCCAGGATTCGGTGCTCGCGCCGTCCGCAACCAGGTTGTTTGTGAGGGAGCACTGACGCAATGCACGCACCGGCCTATCAGGTGATCAAGGATTTCGTCCTCGCGTGCATTCACTCGGGCGAATGGGCGGAGGGCGATCAGGTGCCGACCGAATACGAGCTGGCGGGCGCGTTCAAGGTCGGTCGCCTGACGGTCAACCGGGCGCTGCGCGAGTTGAAGGCCGAGCGGGTGATCACGCGTGTGCGAGGCGCGGGCTCCTTCGTCGCGCGGCCGAAGTACGATTCGACCGTGGTGGCGATCCGCGGCATTTCCGAGGAAATCTCGGCCCGTGGGCAGGCCTATCGCGCCAAGGTGCTTGGCGTCGAGCTCGTGACGGCAGACGAGGCGCTTGCAGAGGAGATGCAGGTCGCGGCGCGGGCAAGGCTGTGGCGTTCGCAGTTGCTGCACTTCGAGAACGATCAGCCGGTGCAGTTCGAAGAACGTTGGGTGAATCCCGCGGTTGCGCCGGAATACGCCGAGCAGAGTTTCGCGACCACGACGCCGAACCAGTACCTGATGCGCGTTGCTCCGTTGCAGCGGGTGGAGTACCGGATCGAAGCGGCGTTACCCGCGCCCGAGCACCGCCAGCGACTTCGGATGGACGACGTCGAGCCGTGCCTTGTGCTGCATCGGCGCACGTGGTCAAGGGGCGTGGTCGCCTCGGTGGTGAATCTGTGGCACCCGGGCAGCCGCTATCGCTTTACCGGGGCCTTCTGAATCCTCGAAAATGCGCGGCTGCCGCTATCCCTCGGAGCGTCTATCTCGCGTTCGGGCCGGTCGACATGAATTCTGTTTTAAGGGCCGGATCTGAAAGCATGCGGGCGTCGGCTCATTGGACAAGCGCGATCCAGACTTAAACGATTTGTGACCCCTTCCCGCCGCAAAATTTTGCACAATGGCGGCAAGCGGCGGCATTGCTGCCGCGTTTCGCCCCCGGCCGCGGGTGTTCCGGCCCGGGGCAGACCAGAACCGCCAACCGATTTCCGGGACCGCCACCGTGCCGCCGCCGACCGCCATGGACCACCCCAAACGCATCCTGATCGTCGAGGACGATGCCGACATCGCCGACGTGCTGAGCCTCCACCTGCGCGACGAGCGCTACGAAGTGGTCCACAGCGCGGACGGCACGGAAGGGCTGCGCCTGCTCGAACAGGGCAACTGGGATGCGCTGATCCTCGACCTGATGCTGCCCGGCGTCGACGGCCTGGAAATCTGCCGGCGCGCGCGCGCGATGGCGCGCTACACGCCGATCATCATCACGAGCGCCCGCTCGAGCGAGGTGCACCGGATTCTCGGCCTCGAGCTCGGCGCCGACGACTACCTCGCGAAGCCGTTCTCGGTGCTCGAACTCGTCGCGCGGGTCAAGGCGCTGCTGCGGCGCGTCGACGCGCTCGCGCGCGATTCGCGGATCGACGCGGGCACGCTCGACGTGGCCGGGCTGTCGATCGACCCGATCGCGCGCGAAGCAGCCGTCGACGGCGCGCGCATCGACCTCACGCCGCGCGAGTTCGACCTGCTGTATTTCTTCGCGCGGCATCCGGGCAAGGTGTTCTCGCGGATGGACCTGCTCAATGCCGTGTGGGGCTACCAGCATGAAGGCTACGAACACACGGTGAACACCCACATCAACCGGTTGCGCGCGAAGATCGAGGCCGATCCGGCCGAACCCGTGCGCATCCTCACCGTATGGGGACGCGGCTACAAGCTCGCCGCGCCGGATCAGCGGGACGCGTGATGAAGCTGACCCTCACCCAGAGGCTGTCGCTCGTGTTCTCGATCCTGCTGCTCGCGTGCTCGGGCGCGTCGGCGTGGCTGCAGATCCGCGCGAACGACATGCGGGAGAAGGAAGTCGTGCAGGGCCTGTCGCGCGATCTCGCCGCGCATATCGCGAGCAGCACGCCGCTGATGGACGCGAACGGGCTGCGTCCGGACGCCGTGCGCACGTTGTTCGGCCAACTGATGGGCGTGAATCCGAGTGTCGAGGTGTACCTGCTCGACAATGCGGGGCGCATCCAGGGCGACGATGCGCCGCCGGGCCACGTGAAGCGCGACCGTGTCGATCTTGCGCCCGTGCAGCGCTTCATCGCGGGCGACCCGCTGCCGATCCTCGGCGACGATCCGCGCAGCCCCGACGCGCGCAAGGTGTTCAGCGCCGCGCCGTTGCAGCGCGCGGGACAGCCGCCGTCCGGCTACATCTACGTGGTGCTGCTCGGCGAAGCGCACGACCGGCTGGCCGCGCGCGTCGACGCCGGCAACGTGCTGCGCACGACGCTGTGGTCGATGGCGGTCGTCGCGCTGCTCGGCCTGCTCGCCGGCCTGACGGCGTTCAGTTTCATCACGCGCCCGCTGCGCCGGCTGACCGATGCGATGCGCCGCTTCGACGCGAACGCCGCACCTGACACGCAGCCGCCGGTGCCGCGCTCGCCGCCCGGGCGACGCGGCGACGACATCGCGGTGCTCGAATCCGCATTCGCGCAGATGGCCGACCGGATCGGCGACCAGTGGCGCGCGCTGACGCGTCAGGACCAGCAGCGGCGCGAACTGATCACGAATATTTCGCACGACCTGCGCACGCCGCTGACGTCGCTGCACGGCTATCTGGAAACGCTGTCGCTGAAGTCCGACGCGCTCGCGGAGTCCGAGCGCCGCCGCTACCTGTCGATCGCGCTCGCGCAGAGCACGAAGGTCGGCCGGCTCGCGCAGGCGCTGTTCGAACTCGCGCGGCTCGAATCGGGCGGCGTGCAGGCCGAGCGCGAGCCGTTCTCGCTCGTCGATCTCGTGCAGGATGTATTCGAGAAATTCGAACTTGCCGCGCAGTCGCGCGGCGTCACGCTGCATGCGCGCATCCCGCCGCGCGTGCCGGTCGTGTCGGCCGATCTCGGGATGATTGAGCGCGTGCTGACCAACCTGCTCGACAACGCATTGCGGCACACGCCGCAGCATGGCGAAGTCGAAGTGGCGCTGACGCCGCAGGACGACCGCGTCGTGGTGACCGTGTCGGATACCGGCGAAGGGATTCCGCCGGCGCGGCGCGAAGGGCTGTTTCAGCGGCCGCAGCGGCCGATGAGCGGCGGTGCGGCGACGCGCGGCGGGCTCGGGCTGCTGATCGTGCACCGGATGCTGGCGCTCAACGGCAGCGGGATCCGGCTCGTCGACCGGGACGGGCGCGGCGCGGTGTTCGAGTTTGCGCTGGCGGTGGCGTCGACCGCCGATGGCTCATCGTCGAACAACGCGCGCTGATGCGGCGGCGGAGGCGCTGTGAAGGACTTGAAGATGTGAATTGGCTTTTGCCGCACGCAATTCTCGCGGAGAGTGCGAGGCATCGATTACCTGAAAGAGGCTCGCTGAAATGTTGTATTCATTCGAGTTAATTTGTCCGGGGCGCCAGGACGCCGAACGCTGGACGTACGAGTGCCTTGATCTCGAATCCATGTTGTGAATCGAAAATGATACGGTGACGGGGTCAACTCGACTGCTTCTAAAAATTTATCAAGATCGAGGTCGGCGGACAACAGCGTGGCATGACGGTCAAGCAGTTTCGTGCGGTATTTTTGTACATCAGCATTGGGAGCGAGGTCAGTAAATCCACTGCTGAAAATTTGAAATCCACAAGAGTGAATCAGGAATGCTTCGAGGGCTCTCAATGAAAACGGCATCGCCGAAGATGGATGTGAATTCTGTGTGAAATTCCAGTCTATCCGACCGGTTTGTGGGGGGGCGGATGTAGCAGTGCTGTTGTCGAGGAAGTTGAAAGTGATCTTTATTTATTCCATAAGGATTTCCGGTGAGGAGAGGGCCGGACGAGAAATCCAAATTTCGATGGTGTGTGTCGGAATGATCATGGATCGGTGCTTGGGCGGGGGCGTAACGGCAATACAGTTGCCTTGCCCCCTCCACTGATAACGTTGGTTATGCCCAGCTGGCAGGTGTAGGTGGTTTACCATCGAGGCTCTGGCTGGCCCATTCGGTGGCCTTGATCACCAGCATGCCATCATTGGGTTTAACGAAGCGCTTGAAGTGCTCACGCAATTCCGCCGCCGTTGTGTGGTTTCTTTCGAAGGACCATACCGACTCAAGGACGTTAACCGCCTTGAATTTTTCCAGTTCGCTGTAAAGCTCTTCATAGTTATTCGCTTTGCGAACGTCGTAACTCAAAAAGTAAAGTGCCAAGATGTATTCTCATGATGCTGGTCAAGAAATGGCCACATTACTTGAAAATAATTTCGCATGATTGTGGCCTCCGGATCGGAGAGGTTCACAGGGATTCTCCGAAATTCGATTCAATAGCTTGGAAGGATGGGGCTCCCAAGGTTGTTGTGATTCTATCGACTGACCTGGAAAATCGTCGATGCCCGCTGTCGTTCTTGAGGGAATGAGATCGTGGAATTATCGATTGTATCGCGAGCCATTTATTGTTTATCTCATTAATGGCGGTGGGTGATATTTGCGCGAAATTGGTTCTATTGTCGGTATGGGGAGTCGGTGCGGGCATGGATGGATAGCCGGGCGAAAGGAGTTCGGTGGCGATGGAAGCCTGACCGACCCGGTGTGTTGTGATGTCGCGTTGCCTCAGTTGGAGATGGCCTCGGGATAGTTTTTCTCCCCGTCCGGAAGCGGTATTACAGCGTTATTCTGCCGAAGAGATATTGGCTGGACTACTGGGTCAGCATCGAGAGACGCGCGCGAATGAGGTTGTTATTTAGGAATGGGAATGAGAATGTTTGATTGGAATTTGTCTTTGCGTATCCGATCGCTTTCTCGATAAGCTGTCGCACCGACGGTGCTCATCGTTACCCGCCGCGCTTGCGCCGCACCTCGCTCGGCGTCGTGCCGGTCCAGCGCTTGAACGCGTGGCGGAATCCCACCGCGTCGCTGAAGCCGAGCGTCAGCGCGATGTCTTCGGTGCTGAGCGTGGTGGTGCTCAGGTAGTCGATCGCGAGCGCCTTGCGCACGCTCGTCAGCAACTCGCTGTACGACGTGCCTTCGGCGTCGAGCTTGCGGCGCAGCGTGCGCGACGTCATGCACAGGATGTCGGCGATCGCGTCGATGTCCGGGAATTGTCCGGGCGTGCGCGTGAGTTCCTGGTAAACGCGCCGCGTGACACCGGCCTGGCTGCGCAATTCGTCGAGCAGGCGCGCGCAGTGCGACGACACCTGCGCGGCCGTGATCGGATTCGCTAGCTGCGGCGCGCGCGTGAGCCACGCGGCCGGGTAGCTCAACACATGGTGCGGCTGATCGAACGCGATCGGGCATTCGAGCGCATCGGACAGCAGCGCCGCATGCGGCGGTCGCGGTTGCGCGAACTGCGCGCGGGCCGGCACGCACCACGCGCCCATCACGTCCTTGATGATCGTCACGTGCAGCGCGAATTGCATGTCGATCAGGAAGCGGTAGAGGGCCGGGTCCGGCTCGGGCAGCGCGGCTTCGTGCGGATCCGGGAACAGCCACGACGCGGTGTCGCCCTGTTCGACCCAGCGGATCGCGAGCATCCCGTTCGCGAGCTGGTGATATTTGACTGCCGAATCGAACACATGTGCGAGCGATTCCGAACACAGCATCGCGTAGCCGTACATTCCGTAGCTCGACGCATGCAGCCGGTGGCCGACGCGCACGCCGAGATCGGTGCCGTCATGGCGGCCGATCGCGTTGCGCGCGGCGGTCAGGAACTGCAGCTGCGACGTGAGCGTGAACGGGTCGGTGACGGCGTCCGGCGACAGGCCGGTGCCGTCGAGCACGGCGGCCGGGTCGAGGCCGAGTTCCTGGGCGACGCCGACGAGCACGGCCAGCTTGGCCGGCGAGAAGCGCTTCTCGCGCAACGCGTGAGCGAGCGGGGCGTCCGGCAGCGGGGCGGCGCCGGCGGCCGTCGGGGTCAAGGGCGCACTGCGCGGCATGACTGGTTCTTCGTCCGATTCGATATCGTTCCGGGTTCGCGATTTTGCGCCGGAACGCGCGGGCGCGCCATAGGGTTCACCCTGATGCGCACGGGCTGGCACGGCCCGGCAACGGCAAACCGACGCGCGAGCGCGAGCCGCGGCTGGCGGCGCGCCGCGCGCTCGCGTGTCCGTTTCGATCATCTTTTCGACCGCCCGGATCATTTTCAAAGCACCTTTGGCGGGCGATAGTCGCCGGTCAGGCGACGGCCCATGCGCATCCGGTGCGCGGGCTGCCGTGCGAACGGCGCTGCCCGGCGCCGTCCCCCGAGGAGCAGGACATGACGAAGAGACACTGGATCGGGTCGTACGGCTCGATCCCCGCCGAGATCGATGCCGATCGCCATCCTTCCGTAACCGCGCTGCTGGACGAAGCGATGCGCCGCTTCGCCGATCGCCCCGCATTCCGCGCGTTCGGCCGCACGCTGACCTACGCCGACGTCGACCGCCTGTCGGCCGCGCTCGCCGCCTACCTGCAACAGGTCGTGGGTGTGCGCAAGGGCGACCGCGTGGCCGTGATGCTGCCCAACGTGCTCGCGTTTCCGGTGGTGACGGTCGCGGTTGCGCGGCTCGGCGCGATCCAGGTCAACGTGAACCCGTTCTACACCGCGCACGAGCTCGAGCATCAGCTCAACGACGCCGGCGTCGAAGTGGCCGTGGTGTGCGGCGGATCGATGGGCACGTTCGCCGACGTGGTCGGCAAGACGCGCATGCGAACCGTGCTGAGCGTGGGGCGCGGGGATCTCGGCGTTGTCGATGCGCCGGCCGGCGCGTGCGACGCGCTGCCGCCCGGCTCGATCCCGCTCGCGGGCGCGATCGCCGCCGGCGAATCGCTCGCCTTCGAGCCGGTCGCGCTGGGCGGTGCCGATCTGCTGCTGCTGCAATACACGGGCGGCACGACCGGGCTGTCGAAGGGCGCCGCGCTGTCGCACCGCAACCTGGTCGCGAACATCGAGCAGTTCGCGGCGATCGTGCCGGCCGCGCGCGAGCCGGGCGAGGAGGTCGTCGTCACGGCGATCCCGCTGTATCACATCTTCGCGCTGACGGTGAATTTCCTGTCCTACTTCGCGATCGGCGCGGAAAACTGGCTCGTCGCGAACCCGCGCGACATGGATGGCTTCATCGACGTGCTGAAGGCCGCGCGGCCGTCCGTGTTCGTCGGCGTCAACACGCTGTATGCGGGGCTCGCGGGCCATCCGCGGCTGAAGGAAGTCGACTGGTCGCGGCTGAAGCTGTCGGCCGGCGGCGGCGCGGCGGTGATCGACGTGATCTCCGCGCGCTGGAAGGCGGTGACGGGCAACTTCATCCGCGAAGGCTACGGGCTGTCGGAAACGTCGCCGGTGGTCACGTTCAATCCGCAGTCGATCGACGCGTTCACCGGCACGACGGGCCTGCCGCTGCCGTCGACCGACGTGAAGCTGCTGGACGACCAGGATCGTGAGGTCGGGATCGGCGAGGCGGGCGAGATCTGCGTGCAGGGGCCGCAGGTGATGGGCGGCTACTGGCGCAAGCCGGACGCGAATGCGGCCGCGTTCACCGCGGACGGCTACTTCCGCACCGGCGACATCGGCGTGTTCGACGCGGCCGGCTTCCTGAAGATCGTCGATCGCAAGAAGGACATGATCATCGTGTCGGGCTTCAACGTGTATCCGAACGAGGTGGAAGCCGCGGCCACCTCGCTGCCGGGCGTGGCCGAATGCGCGTGCATCGGCGTGCCGGACGAGCGCACGGGCGAGGCCGTCAAGCTGTTCGTGGTGCTCGCGCCGGACGCGGTCGTAACGGAAGCGGAGATCGTCGCGCACTGCCGCATGAACCTCGCGGGCTACAAGGTGCCGAAGCTGATCCGCCTGGTCGACCGGCTGCCGAAGTCGACGGTCGGCAAGATCCTGCGCCGGGAACTCAGCCGCGCCGACTGATGGCGCCGAAGCGCCGCGCGCCCGACGGCGCGCGGGCCGGCACGCCGCAAGCCCCGAAGGCCCGGTCCGGGCCGCTCAAGTACAATGCGAGCGGTTCGACCGACGGGGACGCGATGACCGGCTCAGACTCACCTTCCGCCCAACCCGGGCGTGCGCTGCCGTCGCCGAGCGCGACGGTGCCGATCTCGCTCGTCAATGGTTTCCTGGCAAGTGCGGGCGCGCAGCGCGACGTGGTCGAACGCTACCTGCGCGGTGCCGGCATTCCGCTCGAGCTGCTCGGCGAGCCGCATGCGCGCGTGACGGAAGAGCAGTTCTCGACGCTGTACCGCACGCTCGCGATCGACCTCGACGACGAGATGCCCGGCATCTTCTCGCGCCCGCTGCGCGGCGGCACGCTGAAGTACCTGTGCCTGAGCCTGCTCGATGCGCGCAACCTCGAAACGGCGCTGTATCGTTTCGGCCAGTTCTTCCATATCCTGCTCGACGACTTCTTCGTCGAATCGAAGCGCGACGGTCTGGTCGCGCAGGTGCTGCTGCGGCCGAACCCGGTCGTCGGCCCGATCGGCGCACTCGGCCAGGAATTGATGCTCAAGCTCGTGCACGGCGTGTGTTCCTGGCTGATCGGGCAGAAGATCCCGTTGCTGAAGATCGAGTTCGCGTGCCCGCGCCCGCGCCATGCGGTCGAGCATCTGTACTTCTTCACCGGCTCCGTGCAGTTCGACTGCGAACGCACGTTGATGCGCTTCAGCGCCGACTACCTCGACGCACCGATCCGGCAAAGCAAGCGCAACCTGCGCAAGTTCCTCGCGCGCGCGCCCGGCGACTGGATCTTCGAATCGTTCAGCGAGCAGCTCGTCTGTCATCGCGTGCGGCAGTATCTGTCGGGGGCGCTGCCCGACCTGCCGGTGATCGACCAGGCGGCCGAGCATCTGCATTGTTCGGTGCGCACGCTGAGCCGCCATCTGGCCTCGGAAGGCACGACGTTTCAGGCGCTCAAGGATGAACTGCGACGCGACATCGCGATCCAGCGGCTCACCGACACGCTCGACACCATCGCGGCGATCGGCGCCGATATCGGCTTCGACGATCCGAGCGCGTTCCATCGCGCGTTCCGCCACTGGACGGGCAGCACGCCGGGCACTTACCGGCGGCGCGCGTAGCGCGTCGCGCGGTGCATTCGAACCCGCTCCCATAACCGGCATCCTTCGTGCGCTCCCATGGACGGCTCCCGTCATCGCGCGTCGTTCGCCGTCACGAATTCGACGGGCAGGGCGAGCGCGTCGGCCTCGCGCTTCATACGCCAGCACCGCGGCCCGGTCAGTTGCTTGAACTCGCCGATGCGCCGGATTGCCTGACGGCCGACGTCGTGTGGAGGATTTTCGGCAGCCAGAAAAACGCGATCGTCACCAGCGTCACGCCGACGACGAGCATCGGCACCACCATCGGCCACGCGCCCAGTTGATAGCGCGGATCGGTGAAAACCGCTGCCGTCTGTCCCACGCTGAAAGCGAAGAACATCATGATGAAGCCGGACCAGGATACCGCGCGGCCCGCAAGATGAGGCAGGCTGCTGACAGCCCCTGCCTGCCCGCATGGCTGATGGATTCCGTGGCCGAGGCAATACACGCCATGCCCCACGAGCAGCGGCCAGATGCTGCCGGGAAGCAGCGCACAGCCCAACGCCTGAATCACCGCGCCGGATAGGCTCAACGTTGCACCTTGTCGCACCGTTCGCAGCATGCTTTGACGTCGCAGCAGCAGGCGGCACCCATACGTGCTCAGCACATAGACGAGCGTACCGCTCGCGGGTATCCAGCCATACCGCTGCGGCGACAGGCCGAGATACCGGATGTAGATTGCGGGAGACAGCAATAGGAAGCAGAACATGCCGGTGTACGTCGACGCGGCCAGCAGCGCCCAGACCCTGAACGTCGCATTGCCGAATATTTCGCGCACGTCCCGGGTCGAGCCACGGCTCGACGCGATTCGGGAGAAACTTTCCTCGAAGCCGTACCAGCACATGACGAGCAGCCCGAACGCATACAGGCTCATCCCTCCGAGCACCCATCGCCATCCGGCCTGCTGCGTGACATACGCACCGAGAATCGGCGCGAAGAACGCCATCATCCCCATGCCCATGAAACCGCGCGCCATCACGTACGGACCCTCGGCCGCCGAATACCGGTCGCGCACCGTCGCGCGCGCGCATACCAGGATCGCGGCCATGGCAAAGCCCTGCATCGCGCGAGCGGCGACCAGCATCGCTGCGCTCGACGCGAGCGCCGCCGCGAGCGCGGCCAGCGCATAGAGCGCAAGGCCGCTCAGCAACACGGGGCGGCGGCCGTATCGGTCGGAAAGACTGCCCATCGGCAATTGGCCGATACCGAATATCAATGCGAAAACCGTGAGGCTGACGCTGGCGGACCCCAGCGTCGCGGCGATTTCAGGCAGCGCCGGCAGGTAACTGTCGGTCGCCACCGGCTGGGCCGCCAGCAGAAGCGGCAACATGAGCGCGAAGTTCAGGCGAGCAGGGCGCGTGGTGTCCGGCATGACGGTTTTCGGTGCGGTATCGGGCATCGGGTGAAGACAGCGGCAACGCAAGTTCGCTCTGCCGGTGAGGGTGGGGCAGCAAGCCGGCAATGCCCGGCGGAAGGGGCGCCGACCGCGACGCCCCGTCGAGCGCCGGCTAGCTGCCCAGGGATTCCGGCACGTGCCCGGGCACGATGCGATGGCGCGCCATCGCAGCGACGCGCAGCCGGTCGTATTCTGCCTTGTCGACCGGTCGAGCGTTCGCTTGCCCCAGGTCGTTCATATGGACACGATGGGTCTCGCGTGCGCTCGCGGCTGCGAGCGACGCAATCACGGTGATGCCGAACGCGATCCCACCGACGATCAGCCAGACGTGGTGCGCGCCGGGCGGCGCGACCGCCGTGAACAGCGCGGGCAGCATCGCCGTGGCCGCGGTGCCGAGGTTCTGCGCGATCGCCATCGCCGAGACGCGCGTGCGGGTCGGGAAGAGTTCCGGGTAAAAGGAGGGAAATACCGCGTTGTAGCCTTGGTACACCACCCCCCACATGAGCATCGACATTGCGAATGCGAGCGGCACGTTGCGGATGCTGATCGCATACAGGTAGGCGAACGCGAGCAGGCCGGCCGCCAGCGCGCCGACGATGATCGGCGGCCGGCGTCCGACCTTGTCGGACAGGTTGCCGACGAACGGAATCACGATCATCGCAACGATATTGCCCACCACCGTGATCCAGAGATAGATGTCTTTCTGGAAGCCGATGCCATACGCCGGCTGGACCGCATAGGCTGCGCCGAAGATCGTGGCGACGACCGGAATCACGTTCATCATCGACATGCAGGCAACGCGCACCATGTCGGGAAAGTGGTGCCGGAAAGCGTCGGCGACGGGCGAGCCGGCTTGCGAACGGTTGCGTACCGCTTCATCGAAGGCCGGCGACTCGTCGACCTGGCGGCGAATGATCAAGCCCGCGACGATGACCAGCGCACTCAGCAGGAACGGAATGCGCCAGCCCCAGCTGTCGAATTGCGCGGACGGCATGTAGTAGGCGAGCGGCAGGAACACGGCGGCGGCCAGCACTTGCCCGGCCTGCACACCCTGCAGCGTGAAGCTGACGAAGTATCCGCGCCGGCCGAACGGCGCATGCTCCAGGATCATCGAGCTCGCGCCGGTGATCTCACCGGCCACGGCGAAACCCTGCAGCAGGCGAAGCGTCACCAGCAAGGCCGGCGCGAGCAGCCCGGCTTGCTGATAGGTCGGCAGCAGGCCGACGCCGACGGTCGAGATGCCCATCAGGAACATGCAGAACAGCAGGACGGTTTTTCGTCCGCGCGTATCGCCGAGATGGCCCAGCACGAACGCGCCGATCGGGCGCGACACGTAGCCGACACCGTAAGTGGCCAGCGACGCGATGATGGCGGTCGTGGGGCTGCCGTGCGGAAAGAATATCTGCGGGAAGATCAGCGCCGATGCCGTGGCGTAGATGAAGAAATCGTAGTATTCGAGCACCGAGCCGATCCAGCCGCTGAAGGCGGCTTTTCTCGATTGGTGCCTGCCGCGGGGCTCGTCTCGCAAGGTCGTGGTCATCGTCGTCTCCAGATATTGATATGTGTGCCGGGCAACGCGGGTGATGCGGGGAGTCGTCACTGCCCGATGTTTCGACTCCGTTGTGTGACCTGACCGAGGCCCATCGATACGACGCACGGCGAACAACCGCGGTGCGCAATGCCGTGCACGCGGGCACGGCTGCGCATGTGCGTCGGGCCCGCATCGGCAGCCGATGCGGGCATCGGCTTATGCCTCGCCGAGCGCCGAGACCGCGGCCCGCAGCGCCAGCAGATAGCTTTGGACACCGAAACCGCAAATCTGCCCGCTGACGATCTCGGCGAAGACGGAGTGATGCCGGAACGGCTCGCGTGCATGAATGTTGGACATGTGCAGTTCGACGATCGGGCACGTGAGGATGGCAAGGGCATCGCGAATGCCGTAGCTGTAGTGCGTCCATGCGCCCGCGTTGATCAGCACCGCATCCTGGCCTTCCTCGAAGGCGCGATGAATGCGCTCGCACATCGCGCCTTCGCTGTTCGTCTGGAACGTGTCCACCTGTACGCCGAGTTCCTCCGCCAGCGCCTGCAGTTGTGCGTCGATCTGCGCGAGCGTGATCGTCCCGTACTGCGCCGGGTCGCGCTTGCCGAACATGTTGTGATTGATGCCGTGCAGCATCAGGATCTTCTTCATGCGAATCTCCATTGCGTGTTCAATCAAAGGGCACGGCCAGCCGATCGATCACGGAACTGGTCTCGGGACGCACGCCGCGCCACCACGCGAACGCTTCGGCCGCCTGTTCGACCAGCATGCCGACGCCGTCCGCAATTCCGTGTACGCCTGCGTTTTTCGCGAGCCGGAGAAACGGCGTCAGACGCTTGCCGTAGGCAAGTTCGTAGGCCGTGCCGGTCGGACTGAACACGCTCGGCGGGACCGGCGGCAGGTCGCCGGTCAGGCTGGCCGACGTCGCATTGACGACCACGTCGAAACGCCCCATTCGTGCGAGGTCTGCGTAGCCGCCGGCAACGAGCGGACCGCGTCCGGCAACCTGCGCGACCAATGCGCGCGCCTTGTCGACGTCGCGATTCGCGATGACCAGTTCGGCCGGTCCGGCTTCGAGGAACGGCAACAGCGCGCCGCGCGCGGCGCCGCCTGCACCGAGCACCAGGACACGCTTGCCGGCCATCGGCAGATTGAGGTTCGTTTCGATATCGCGAACCAGGCCGATGCCGTCGAAGTTGTCGGCCAGGATGCGGCCGCCGTCGAACTTGAGCGCGTTGGCCGCGCCCGCGAGCTGCGCCCGCTCGCTGCGTTCGTCCGACATTGCGAACGCGTCGAGCTTGAACGGCGCCGTGACGTTGATGCCCTTGCCGCCGCCCTCGAAAAACGCACGAACCGCGGCAGCGAAAGCACCTGCCGGCTCGACGGGCCCCTCGATGGCCGTATAGCTGATGTCCTGCCGCGTCTCCTGCGCGAAGAGGCCGTGAATCAGCGGGGATTTCGTGTGTCCGATCGGATTGCCGATCACCGCGTATTGGTCGGTCATCATTGGCTCGCTTTTGAATAAAGGACGCCGTCGGCCTGCATCGCGTCGATTTCGGCCGGATCGAATCCGAGGGCGCGCGCGACTTCCGCGTTGTGCTGCCCGAGATCGGGCGCGACGTCGCGAATCGTCGTATCGCAATCGGAAAACCGGAACGGCAGGTTGGGCAGGCGCAGCGTGCCGTAGCGCGGATGCTGTTGCTCGACGACCATGCCTCTTGCCTGGATCTGCGGATCGTTCAATACCTCGTCGATGCGCTGCACCTTCGCGCACGGAACGTCGATGCCGTCCAGCAGTTCGAGCACCGACGCGACGGAACGCGCGGCCACCCACGGCTCGACCACCGACAGGATCTCCGCGCGATGCGCGTTGCGTCCGGTGCTGTCGTGAAACCGCGTGTCGGCGCCGAAATCCGCCGGGCCGCCGTGCGTCGCGATAAGTTCTGCGAAGCGTTTCCACGCGTCGTCGACTTGCGCGGCAATCACGAGATCGCCGTCCGCGGCACGGAATACGCCGTACAGCGTCGAGGTCGGCATGTCGTGCCCGGTCTGCTCGGGCAGCACGCCCTGCAGCGTGTAGCACTGCACCGCATATTCGTGCATCGATACCAGCGTGTCGTACAGCGCCATGTCGACGTGTTGTCCGCGGCCGCTCTTCACGCGCCCCAGCAGCGCGGCGTTGATGGCCGCGACCGCATGAATGCCGGTGTACATGTCGCCGAGCGAGATGCGCAGCAGCGGCGGCCGCTCGCCCGGCGTGCCCACCATCTGCATGATTCCGCTCTTGGCTTCCGCGATCAGCCCGAAGCCCGCGCGATGCGCATCGGGGCCGGTATGCCCGTACGCCGAAATCGAACAGTAGACGAGGCCCGGATTGCGCGCCGACAGTTCGGCATAGCCGAGCCCGAGCTTGTCCAGCGCGCCCGGCCGATAGTTCTCGATGAACACGTCGGCGGAGTCGCACAGGCGCTGCATGAATGCCTTGCCGCGCGCGTCCTTCATGTTGACGCTCACGCCGCGCTTGCCCATATTGAGCTGCAGGAAGTAGCCGCTTTGCTGATCGTCGAGCACGGTCGCATGCTGGCGTCCGGCGTCGCCCGATCCGGGACGCTCGACCTTGATGACTTCGGCGCCGAGCGCCGCGAGACAGCGCCCGACATACGGCCCGGCGAGGAAGTGGCTGTAGTCGACGACGCGAATGCCTTCGAGTGGGCGAGCCTGCATCACAGTGCCTCCGGGCGGCGCGGTACCATCAGACGATGTTCGCCGTGTTGAACGACCTGACCGTCCTGATTGATCAGCTCCGACGGCAGCACGACGATGCCCCATCCCGGGCGACTCTTGCTGGCCCGCATCGAGCCGACGCGGAACTTCACGTGCAGCACGTCGCCGACCTTGATCGGCAGCAGAAAATCCCACGTCCAGCCGAGCGACATGCCCGGCAGAAAGCGATAGTCGCTCTGTGTCTTCAGGCCGTCGGCGATGGACAAGCCGAACAGCCCGTGCGCGACGAGGCAGCCGAAATGGCTCGCGTTCGCGTATTCCTCGTCCACGTGGACGGGCGTATGGTCGCCGGTGAGGTCGGCGTACGCGAGAATGCGCTCCTTCGTCACGGTGTAGCTCGGGCTCGTGCACGTGTCGCCCTCGCGGGCGTCGTCCCAGTATTTCTCGACGATCGTCATGGTCACGCCTCCGCGCGCGGGTTGATGGCCAGCGCCTGCGCGACGCACGAAGCCGGCCTCGCCTGGATCAGTTCGACGGCAAGCCCGTCGGGCAGGCGCAGCCAGTTGCGCCCTTGCGGCATCTCCGTCACACCGAACCGTTGCGCCGCGGCCAGCGCGGCTTCCAGGTCTTCGCACATCACGCCGAGATGGGCGAGCCGGCCTTCCGGACCATCGTGTTCCGGCGCGTGGATGAACTGCAGGCCGCCGAGCGTCCAGTACTGCCGCGGCGCGTCGAGCGTGCCGTCCACTTCGCGCAGGGTCATGCCGAGCACGTCCTCGAAGAAGCGGATGTGCCAGCGGATGTCCTTCACCCAGATCGCAACGTGTTCGAGATAGGCTTTCGTGGCATTCATGCGGCGGCCTCCTGCCGTTGGCGGTCGGCCATCGCGCGTTCCAGTCCCTTGATGCAGGCGACGAGCGTCGCATTGACCGGGGTCGGTACGCCGTAGCGCTGCCCCCAGCGCACGACCGAACCGTTGATGAAGTCGATCTCGGTGATCGAGCCCTTCTCCAGGCTTTGCAGCATCGACGTCTTGAAGGACGCGGGCAGCCCCTCGGCGGCGAGCGTCCAGGCCTGTTCGGGATCGGTCATCGACAGCTTGACGCCGGCTGCCTGCGCCGCCGCGATTGCCTCGGCCACGGCCGCGAGCGACGTCGCCTTCAGCAGCGGCTCGTCGTACAGCTGCCCGTAGGTGAGGCCGGTCAGCCCCGTCAGCGCGCCGGTCGCGACGTTCACCAGCAGCTTGTCCCACATCGTGCCGACGATGTTGTCGCTGATCGTCGTGGCGAGGCCGGCGGCATCGAACGCCGCGGCGATCGCCTCTACGCGCGGTGTGATGCGGCCGTCGAGTTCACCGATATACGTGTACTTGCCGATCACGCCGGATTCGATATGACCCGCGCCGCGCAGCACGCCGCCGACGTAGGTCTTGCCCGCGAGGACGCGCTCGCGGCCGACGACGTCGATCAGGATGTCCTCGTGCCCGAGGCCGTTCTGCAGCGACAGCACCGTGGTATCCGGCCCCACCAGCGATTGGGCGCCGCGGATGGCCGCATCGGTATGGAACGACTTGACCAGCACCACCACCAGGTCGGCCACGCCGACATCGGCAGCCTGGGTCGTCGCGTGGACGCGTACGTGGCGGGTGCCGGCCGCGTCGTCGACGCGCAGGCCGTCACGGCGCATCGCATCGACGTGTGCCGGCGAGCGGTCGATCAGCCAGGTCTCGTGGCCGCCTTGGGTAAGGGTGGCGCCGATCGCGCAGCCCAGTGCGCCCGCGCCCAGAATTGCTATTTTCAATGGTGTCTCCTTGACGTATGGCATCACGATAGGAGTCGCCGCTCATGCCGACAATGCAATGGATACAATGGCGTCATTGCCATGGACAATAACGCCACGATGCCTGCCGACCTGCCCGACCTGAAGCTGCTTCAGCTTTTCGATCTCCTGTACGACGTGCGCAGCGTCACGCGCGTCGCAGAGCAACTGGGCCAGAGCCAGCCGACGGTCAGCATCTGGCTCGGGCACTTGCGGGAACACCTGCACGATCCGCTCTTCATCCGGACGCCCGGCGGCATGGCGCCGACACCGCAAGCCGACGCGCTGATCGGGCCTTGCCGGGAAATTCTCGAATCCCTGCGGCGCTTCACGGCTTGGGAGATCGCGTTCGATCCCGCGACGGCCCAGCGACGGTTTCGCATCTGCATGACCGACGCGAGCCACATCACGCTGCTTCCGCGGCTGCTGGCCCATGTCCGCGCGCAGGCGCCCGGCGTCCGGCTGGAAGCCGCACGGATCGACGGCAATACGGAGCGCGCGCTCGAATCCGGCGAAGCCGATCTTGCGATCGGATATGTGCCGTGGCTAGGCGGCGGCATTTATCAGCAGAAGCTGTACGACCAGGACTGGGTCTGTCTGGCCAATCGGCATCACCCGAGGATTCGCGGTCGCCTCGGGGCAAAGCAGTATCGTTCGGAAGGGCATGTCGCCATTACGGCGGGAACGGGCGCGCAGCTCCTCGAACAGGCGCTGCGGCAGGCGCGCATCGAGCGCGACGTGGTGCTGGAGTTGCCGGGTTTTCTGGGTTTGGGGGCGATCGTCCAGACGACCGACCTGATCACGACGCTACCCCGTCATATCGGCCAGACACTGGCTCAGGCGAACGATCTGGCGGTTCATGCGTGCCCGATCCCGGTCGACGGGTTTGCGGTGCGGCAGCATTGGCATGCGCGATATCACCACGAGGCGGGCAACCGGTGGCTGCGCGGCGTCGTGATTCAACTGTTCGGCGCGTCGCATTGATCTGCGGATTTGGCGTTCGCGCTGGACGGCGTGCAAGACATGACGACCAGTTTCGTGCTCGACTCCGTCGTCCACAAGCGGTGACCAAACCGGCGCAACGGGAAAAGGGCAGGAGGGGGGAGGCTGCGCGTCGTCCGGTTTCGGCGTCCGTGACGGCGTATCGAGGCCACGCGGCGCCGGAGCGGCGTGCTGCCCGCTCCGCGCGCGTGGCCGTACTCAGGCTTTCAGTGCACCGAAGATCTCATTGAGCATGGACTTCGCATCGCCGAACAACATGCGGTTGTTGTCCTTGTAGAACAGCGGATTGTCGACGCCCGCATAGCCCGAAGCCATGCTGCGCTTCATCACGATCGACGTCTTCGCCTTCCACACTTCCAGCACCGGCATGCCGGCGATCGGGCTCGACGGGTCGTCCTGCGCCGCCGGGTTCACGATGTCGTTCGCGCCGATCACCATCGACACGTCGGCCTCGGGGAAGTCGCCGTTGATCTCGTCCATTTCCAGCACGATGTCGTACGGCACCTTCGCTTCGGCCAGCAGCACGTTCATGTGCCCCGGCATGCGGCCCGCGACCGGGTGGATCGCGAAACGCACGTCGACGCCCTTTTCGCGCAGCAGCTTCGTCAGTTCGAACACCGTGTGCTGGGCCTGTGCGACAGCCATCCCATAGCCGGGTACGATGATCACGCGCTTGGCCTCGCGCAGCAGCTCGGCCGTCTCCGCCGCGCTCACCGCGACCGCCTCGCCGGCCGGCTGTGCCGCGCCGCCGCCGGCTGCCGCCGGTGCGCCCGCGCCGCTGCCGAAGCCGCCCGCGATCACGCTGATGAAGTTGCGGTTCATCGCGCGGCACATGATGTACGACAGGATCGCACCGGACGAGCCCACCAGCGCGCCGATCACGATCAGCAGGTCGTTGCCGAGCATGAAGCCGGTGGCCGCCGCCGCCCAACCCGAGTAGCTGTTGAGCATCGACACCACGACCGGCATGTCCGCGCCGCCGATCGCCATCACCATGTGCACGCCGAACAGCAGCGAGATCACCGTCATCACGACGAGCGGCAGCATGCCGTCCTGGATCGTTTCCGCATGCAGGAACGCGCGGCCGTAGTAGATCACGATCAGCAGCGCGGCCAGGTTCAGCCAGTGCCGTGCGGGCAGCAGCAGCGGCTTGCCGCCGATCTTGCCCGACAGCTTGCCGAACGCGATGATCGAGCCCGCGAAGGTGATGGCACCGATCAGGATGCCGACATAAATTTCCACTTCGTGGATCGCCTTCTCGGCACCGGTGAACTGCAGCGACGTGTCGATATAGCTCGCGAAACCGACCAGGCAGGCCGCGAGGCCGACCAGGCTGTGCATCAGCGCGACCAGTTCCGGCATCTGCGTCATCTGCACCTTCTTCGCGGCGTACAGGCCGACGGCGCCGCCGACGACGAGCGCCGCGATCACGTACGGAATGCCCGCGGCCGACACGCGCGGACCGGCGACGGTGGCCAGCACGGCGATCAGCATCCCGATCATGCCGAGCAGGTTGCCGCGGCGCGCGGTCTCGGGATTGGCCAGCCCGCCGAGGCTGAGGATGAACAGGATCGCGGCGCCGATATAGGAGACGGTAGTCAGGTTGGAAGTCATTGTTGTCGTCCCCTTATTTGCGGAACATCGCCAGCATGCGGCG
The DNA here is from genome assembly GCF_001521985.1 of Burkholderia sp. RF4-BP95. NCBI lineage: Bacteria > Pseudomonadati > Pseudomonadota > Betaproteobacteria > Burkholderiales > Burkholderiaceae > Burkholderia > Burkholderia sp. RF4-BP95. The sequence continues at coordinate 99,628 of NZ_LOSX01000085.1, forward strand.
CGTGACCGCGAAGCCGCCGAACATGTTGACGGCCGTGAGCGTGAGCGCGCCCACCGCCAGGCCCAGGATCAGCCCGGACGGGCGGTCGCCGGCATTGGCCAGTTCGCCCAGCGGCGGCGCGACCTGCACGAGCGCGCCGATCGCGATGATCGACGAGATCGCGTTGGTCACGCTCATCAGCGGCGTGTGCAGCGACGGCGTGACGTTCCAGATCACCATGTAGCCGACGAAGCACGCGAGCACGAACACCGTGAAATGCGACAGGAAGCTGGACGGCGCGAACTGGCCGACCAGCAGGAACGCCAGCGCGCCGATCGCGAACACGATCGCGAGCGCCTTGGCCGACATCGGCTCGCCGCTGTGGCCGTGGCCTTTCGACTTCGCCGGCGCGGCCGCCGCGGGGGCGGCTGCCGGGGGCTTGGGCGCGACGGCCGCCTGCTTGATCGGCGGCGGCGGCCAGGTGACGTTGCCTTCCTTGATCACGGTGAGGCCGCGGATCGCATCGTCGTCGAAGTCGACGTTGATCGTGCCGTCCTTGGCCTTGCACAGCTCCTCGATGACGCGCAGCAGGTTCGTTGCATACAACGTGGACGACTGCCGCGACAGGCGCGATGCGAGATCGGTATAGCCGACGATCGTCACGCCGTGGCGCACGACCGCCTCGCCGGGCACCGTGAGCTCGCAGTTGCCGCCCTGCTCGGCGGCCATGTCGACGATCACGCTGCCGGGCTTCATCGACTGCACCATCTCGGCGGTGATGAGCTTCGGCGCCGGCTTGCCGGGGATCAGCGCGGTGGTGATGATGATGTCGGCGTCCTTGGCCTGCTGCGCGTACATCGCGCGTTGCGCCTGCTGGAAGCCTTCGCTCATCACCTTCGCGTAGCCGCCGCCGCCCGAGCCTTCCTCTTCGTAGTCGACCTTGACGAACTCGCCACCCAGCGACTTGACCTGGTCGGCCACCTCGGCGCGCGTGTCGTTCGCGCGCACGATTGCGCCGAGACTCGCGGCCGTGCCGATCGCGGCCAGACCGGCCACGCCGGCGCCGGCGATGAACACCTTGGCCGGCGGGATCTTGCCGGCTGCCGTGACCTGGCCGTTCAGGAAGCGGCCGAACGCATGCGCGGCCTCGATCACCGCGCGATAGCCGCTGATGCCGGCCATCGACGTGAGCGCGTCCATCTTCTGCGCGCGCGACAGCGTGCGCGGCAGCGAATCGATCGCGAGCACCGTGGCGCGCTTCGCGGCCAGTTGCTGCATCAGCTCGGGGTTCTGCGCGGGCCACACGAAGCCGATCAGCGTGCCACCCTCGCGCATCAGCGCGACTTCGTCGGCGCTCGGCGGGCGGACCTTGAACACGATGTCGCTGCCGGACCAGAGCTCGCCGGCGCTGGCGGCGATGCTCGCACCGGCCGCGCGGTACGCGTCGTCGTCAAAGTTCGCGCCGGCCCCGGCGCCGCTTTGGACGGCCACCGTAAAACCCAGCTTGATCAGTTTCTCGACCACTTCGGGGACGGTCGCAACGCGCCGTTCCTGAGTGGCTGTCTCCAGAGGAATCCCAATCTGTAATGTCATAGTGTTGAAAGATGGGTGATAGATCGGTGAGGGCCATCGCGAAGCGCGCGGGCCGGTGCGTCAAGGTACCAGAATCATGTGCGTGTTTAGTGGCGCGTGCGAGGGTTCGCGTCAAGAATAGAACGACCGTTCGCTGAATGCGGATAAAGTATGCCGCATAACGACGGGGCTATCGAGGGCACAAATGCGTCGAACGCGTCTTCCGATGTTCTGTTGCGTTTTATCCACGCGCGGGCGAAATCGCGTCGGCCGAATGGATGTTGACGATGCGATCGGGCCACCGCTGCCACGGTGCGGCGCTGCCGCGCGGCGGAGCTGCATGGGCTTCCCATAACCGGCTTCCTGCGCGGGTTCCCATGGCCGGCTCCCCATTGGCGATTCCGACCGACCGGTAGGGCAATGGCGCGCTGGGTGTCGCAGGCGCATCCGTCGGATCAATTCAGCAGACACCATATCGCGAGGAACGGCGCGTTGCCTGACCGCATCGCACGCAATGCGCCAGGCGCGTTGTGGATGCCGCCGCCGATCCCGGGATCGAACCACGCGCCGTTTTGTTGCCGGACGAAATCCGCGATGTCTTTCGGGCGTTCACTCATTCTGGTCTCTGCTCCCGCGCTCGCATGGCTTGATGACACGAAAGTCTACGCAGAAACGTGCCGGCCCGGACAGCGAAAAAGGACGGCCGATTTGGCGCCGGCCGCCATGTGCTCGCCGTTGTTGCCGTCCGCCGCGAGGCAGCTTCGGCGACTTTCCATTATCAACACCCGGTCTGCGGCTTCGCCGGCCAACCCGTCCGGCCGGCACGCCGATTGCGCATCGCTTGTGCCGAAATCGGCATCCGAACCCGCCGCCCGGACGCCCGTTTCCGCCATCGCCTCGCGCATCGCGTGGCCGGTTTTGTCACCATGTGGGCCGGATATGACAATGGAAAACCGTCGGCGCAGCATTACGATGGTTCACGACGTCGCCTGGCGCTGGCCGGTTTTGCCGCAGCCGCCCGGGCCGCGCGCCTCATTCACCGCCTGATTTGGAACATCGACCATGAGCTATAACGCCCCTGTCAAGGACATGCTGTTCGTGCTGAAGGAACTCGCGGGCATCGACACCGTCGCGCAGTTGCCCGGCTTCGAGGAAGCCGGCTACGACACCGCGCAGGCCGTGCTCGACGAATCCGCGAAATTCTGCGGTGAAGTGCTGGCGCCGCTGAACGTCGAGGGCGACCGCAACCCGAGCAGCTGGAAGGACGGCGTCGTAACGGCGACGCCCGGCTTCGGCGCCGCGTTCCGCCAGTTCGTCGAAGGCGGCTGGCAAGGCTTGCAGCACCCGGCCGAATACGACGGCCAGGGGCTGCCGAAGCTGATCGCGACGCCGTGCATCGAGATGCTGAACGCGTCGAACCTGTCGTTCGCGCTGTGCCCGCTGCTCACCGACGGCGCGATCGAGGCGCTGCTGACGGCCGGCACCGACGAACAGAAGCAGCGCTACGTGCCGAAGCTGATCTCGGGCGAATGGACCGGCACGATGAACCTGACCGAACCGCAGGCCGGTTCGGACCTGGCGCTGGTGCGCTCGCGCGCCGAGCCGCAGGGCGACGGCACGTACAAGGTATTCGGCACGAAGATCTTCATCACGTGGGGCGAGCACGACATGGCGGACAACATCGTCCACCTGGTGCTGGCGCGCACGCCGAACGCGCCGGAAGGCGTGAAGGGCATTTCGCTGTTCATCGTGCCGAAGTTCCTGGTCAACGAAGACGGCACGCTCGGCGCACGCAACGACGTGCACTGCGTGTCGATCGAGCACAAGCTCGGGATCAAGGCGAGCCCGACCGCGGTGCTGCAATACGGCGACCACGGCGGCGCGATCGGCTACCTGGTCGGCGAGGAGAATCGCGGCCTCGAATACATGTTCATCATGATGAACGCCGCGCGCTTCGGCGTCGGGATGCAGGGGATCGGCGTGGCCGACCGCGCATACCAGAAGGCCGCGGCATTCGCGAAGGAGCGTGTGCAGAGCCGCCCGGTCGACGGGTCGGCCAAGCAGTCGGTGACGATCATTCATCACCCGGACGTGCGCCGCATGCTCGGCACGATGCGTGCGCTGACCGAAGGCGCGCGGGCGCTCGCGTATGTCGCAGCGGCGCACAGCGACATTGCCCACCGCCATTCGGACGAGGCGACGCGCACGCGTCATCAGGCAATCTACGAATATCTGGTGCCGGTCGTGAAGGGCTGGAGCACGGAGATGGTGAACGACGTGGCGAGCCTCGGCGTGCAGGTGCACGGCGGGATGGGCTTCATCGAGGAAACCGGCGCCGCGCAGTACTACCGCGATGCGCGGATCCTCGCGATCTACGAAGGCACGACCGCGATCCAGGCGAACGACCTGGTCGGCCGCAAGACGATGCGCGACGGCGGTGCGGTGGCGAAGGCGCTGATCGCGGAGATCGGCGACACCGTCGCGGCGCTCGGCAAGGTCGACGGCGCGGCGGCCGCGTCGATGAAGGCGCAGCTCGAGAAGGGCGCACGCGCGCTGTCGACGGTGGTCGACTACGTGGTCGCGAACGTGAAGCAGGACCCGAACGCGGTGTTCGCGGGCAGCGTGCCGTACCTGAAGCTGGCGGGCGTGGTGTTGTGCGGATGGCAGATGGCGCGCGCGCTGCTGGCGGCGCACGCGAATCGCGCGAGCGACACGGCGTTCTTCGATGCGAAGATCGCGATCGCACAATGCTATGCGGAACACGTCCTCGTGCAGGCAGGCGGGCTCGAGGCGTCGATCGTCGGCGCGAAGGGCAACGAGAGCGTGCTCGCGTTGACGGAAGACCAGTTCTGACCGTAACGGTCGGGGCGCAGGAGGAGACAGGATTTTGACCACACAGGACTTGCTCGCGCAATACGGCCCGCGCGAATCGATGGAATACGACGTCGTGATCGTCGGCGGCGGCCCCGCCGGGCTGTCGGCGGCGATCCGGCTCAAGCAGCTGGCCGCCGAGAAAGGCACCGAGATCGGCGTGTGCGTGCTCGAGAAGGGTTCCGAGAT
>NZ_LOSX01000086.1:0-1444 GCF_001521985.1 Burkholderia sp. RF4-BP95
TCGGCGTCGCGGGCCGTTCTATTTGCGGTACACCAGAAAGCCGTCACGCTGCTTTTCTATATACCGACGGCGCGCTTGCTCGCCGCGCTCAATGTTCGCCATCATGGCCGTCGACCCGGTCCAGTTGTCCTGGCCCAGCTCGAACACGCTCAAACCGTACTGCGCGCCGTCCTGGTCGTCGATCAACCAGGACTTGATGTAGCGCCGCTTGAGCAGCCACGTCCCGGGATGCGCGCGGCTTTCCTCCCACCGCAGCCAGATCTCGTCGGGTTCCTGGATCGCCCGGGCGAGCAGCGACATATACGCGCCGCGCCCATCCTTGTCCGCTTTCCAACTGCCGTCGCCGGTCTTGAACAGGTCGTCCGAAATGGTGACGGCTGAACGCGTGGCATCCTCGAACACCTTCGATTGGCCCTGCTTCAGACCGAACTCCCGAAGGAACGCCTGCGCATATTGCTCGGGCGCGAGGCCGGCCGGCAGCAAGCTCGACGCCGGCACCGGGGTCGGCGTCGGCAACGTCGGCAGCTCAATGCCGGACGGAAAGGTGCGCGGCAGGCTGTCGGCCGGCGGCGGCGTAAACGGCTTCATCCACTGCGCGCCGGGGTTCGAGCTGAAGCACGGATCGGGTAGCAGTTTCTGTCCGGTCACCGCGTCTTGATAGGCCAGCGCCGATCGCCTCGTGCCGGATCGGTCGACAATTTCGACCTGGACCAGACGACCGCTGCTGTCGTACACCGGGCCGTGTTTGTCTTCGACCCAGGCCCGCGTGCGTGTCCGTACACGACAGCGGCAGCGGAACCCGTTCGGCGGATAGAACGTCTGCCAGAACGAATCGTCGTATCGGTAGATCGCGCCGGCCAGCGCCCGGTGCGCTGGGCGCGTCCGGCTGTCCAGGACGGCGACGTACTCCCAATACGGATGCGTGTCGACCTGTTCGAGCTGCGCGGCGTACCGGCCGGCCATGTAGGCCGATTGCATGTTCGTCTGGAAGATCGTCTGCAAACGGCGGGGTGTCAGGCGCTTGCCTTCGATCTCGCCGGTGTCCTGGTCGACGATCATGCCCTGGCCGAGCCAGCCTTTCTTTTCCAGGACCGGCGAGAGCTGCCGTTTAAACTCGCCGAACGTCGTGCCCTTCTTTAACGACGTCGTGAGCGCCTGGCGGATGTCCTGGAGCACGTCGACCTTCATCACGCCCGCTACCGTGAACGCCTTGGCATGCGCCTCGGCGGCGACGTCCTGCCAGCGGAAACCGATCTTGTAGCCCTTCGATTCGAAGTAGGCGATAGCTTTCTCCGGTTCGAGGCCGATCGCGTAGCCGAGATCAACCGCCATTCAGCCGCCCCCACACATCGGCCACGAAGATGCACCGCGCGAGCAGCTCCTGCATCGCGGTGTCGTCCATGGCCGGTTGCGCTTCGAGCAGCATCTCGATTGCTTCGTCCGG